>DASQYE010000127.1:0-6604 GCA_035639355.1 Pyrinomonadaceae bacterium | reverse complement strand
AACAAGGGGGATATTGCGGTAGCCCTTATCGTTCATCACGCGCACGGCGTCGCCGATGGTCGCCTCGGGCCCGAGCGTCTCCACGGCCGAAGACATCCAACGGCTGACGGGCTCGCTCATGTCAACCTCCCGGCCGACGATCTTGTTCATGAAATCGCGCTCGGTGAAGATGCCGACCACGCGCTCCTGCTCGCAGATGATAACGCAGCCGCCCTCATCCTTCTTCATCCGCTCGACGGCCTCCGAGAGCACCGTCGAGGGCGACACGCAGACGTAATCATTCGTCTCCAGAAGACTGACGCTGTGGTGGCGCACGCCGCGCGGCCCGTCGGTTTTATCCGAGGGCGTCTGTGGGACACTCTTCTGCTCTTCCGCGGACTGTTCGGCTGACATAGGGTGTTTGCTCCATCCCGGCGAGAATCGTTTCAGTAAACCGAACTCAAATTGTATCCCGAACGAGTAAAAAGGCAAAAGGTAAAAGGCAAAAAGGAAGAGACGGCCCCCTGAGAGGTCGGGCTTTATCTTCCCTTTGCCTTTTACACTTTGCCTTTGGCCTTAAGCTCGTCGTAGGGCGACAACTCTGTAAGACGTTCTATGATGCCCGGTAAAATAGCGAGCGTATATTCGATCTCGCTTTCAGTGTTGTAGCGCCCCAGGGAAAAACGTATGGAGCCGCGCGCCGCCGTGTACGGGACGTTCATCGCGCGCAAGACGGCGGAGGCTTCGTGCGTCTCGGCGTTGCAGGCCGACCCCGTGGAGACGCAGACGCCCGACCCGTCCAGAAGGGCTAGGATATTCTCGCCCTCTACATACTCGAAGGAGATGTTCGACGTGTTGGGCAAGCGCCGCGCGCGATCTCGCGCGCCGTTCAAGCGCGAGTTCGGGATTGAAGACAGGATAGTATCCTCCAGACGGTCGCGCAGCCGACGCACGACCGACGCGTGAGCGTCGCCCGCTTGGGCCAACTCGCAAGCGCGGCCCAGTGCGACGATCGACGGCAGGCTTTCAGTGCCCGCGCGCCGCCCTCCCTCCTGCCCGCCTCCGGTGATGAAGGGCGCGAGGCTCACGCCCTTGCGCACGTAAAGAGCGCCCACGCCCTTGGGGGCATGGAACTTGTGGCCCGAGATTGCGAACAGGTCAACGCACGTGCCGCGCAAGGTTATGGGAATCTTGCCGACCGCCTGAACGCCATCTACGTGAAAGAGGGCGTCGGAATTATCGCGCACGATGCGGCCTATCTCTTCGACTGGAAAGAGCACGCCCGTCTCGTTGTTGGCGAGCATTATAGAGACCAGGGCCGTGTCGGGACGAAGCGCCGCTCGCAACGCTTCCAGGTCGAGTCCCCCTTCTTCATCGACCTCAAGCCACGTCACGTCGTAACCGCGCGTCTGAAGCCGCTCGCACAGGTTTCGCACCGCCTCGTGCTCGACTCGCGTAGTGATGATGTGACGTTTACCGGGTTCTTGTTCGAGAGCGCCGCTGATGGCCCAGTTGTCGGATTCGGAGCCGCACGAAGTAAAGATGATCTCTTGCGAGTCGCTCGCGCCCAAAGATGCTGCGACCTGCTCGCGCGCCGCCTCAAGGCCACGGCGCATCTCCCTGCCGAACGTATGAGCGGAGGAAGGGTTGCCGTAGAGGTCTTCCAGGTAGGGCCGCATCGCCTCGAAAACTTCCGGGGCGACGCGCGTCGTCGCGTTGTTGTCCAGGTAAACTATTTGGTCTCGCATCTGAAGTATGCCCGTAATTCGTCTTTGACCGTCCCTGTTCGCGCAGGGCGCGCGGATTAGGAGCGCGCGCTTCCGGCCCGCCAGTAGTCGTCCAGAATATCCTCTATGAGAGGATGGCACGAACGGCAGCCGCCACCTGCGTTGCACGTCCTCGTCACCTCTTCTACGGTGTGAAGCCCGCGCTCACGGATTGCGCGCTCGATGGAGTTTTCCGAGACGCCGAAGCAGGTACAGATAAGCGCCTCGTCGCCCGTCCACTCTTCGAGCCTCGCGCTGTGGTAATCGGCCAGGGCCGCGTGAAGCGCCTCGCGGCACAAATCGGCGCAGTGCGTTCTTTCGGGCGGAAGACCTCCGAACCAGTCTGTGACGGCGCTTGATGAAAGCGTGGCCGCATGGCCGAGCCTCATCTCTTTTATGGTTGCGGTCAGCGCGGAAGCACAGGCGACGAGATAGCCGCAGCCCAGAGACTTGAACTTCGCATCGGTGACGGTTTGCGCCGTCGCGTCTACTTTCAAAGAGATGCGCATGACCGCCCCGCAGGTGAAAGAGCACGCCTCGCCTGTGGCGTCCGCGCCTTCTAACTGGCCCGCGTTGCGCGGGTCGTCGAAGTGTTCCTGAATTCGCCCCGGATAAAAAGACATCGTTAAGGCTCACAAAGTAAGGCCAGCCGCCCTCGCCCGAAGAGCGTAGCTTCCAGGGCCGCGTTTGTCAAAAATACGTTTGATTGGAGCATAATCAACCCCGACGGCGAGGCCAGGCGGCAGGCTATTAAACCAACCCATTGGTTGACAAAAGCTGTTACGGAAAATTATCATAAGGGTTGTGTCTGCTGCTATCACAAGCACCCTTGGAGCATCACGCGAGGGGATCGTCCAACTGCTGCGAGCGCGCGGCGGCGTGAACGCCGACGAGCTGGCCTCGTCGCTCGGTGTCTCAAAGCAGTGTGTGCGCAAGCACCTGGACGTGCTTGAGCGCGACGGCTATGTGCAACACATGGCGGAACGCAAAGAGCGCGGTCGCCCGGCGCACGTGTATCGCCTGACGGCGAAGGCCGATGTGCTCTTCCCAAAGCGTTACGATCTATTCGCAAAGGCAGTCTTGCAGCAGATCGGAGCGGTCTGGGGCGAGCGCGGGCTGAATACGGTTTTCTGCGGGTGCGCCAACGAGATGATCGGACGCCTGGGCCCGCAGCTCAAGGGGCTCGCCTTCGATGCGCGCGTGCGTCGCCTGGCGGAACTGCTGGATACGGAAGGGTACGAAGCCGAGGTCGAAAAGCTGAGTGACGGCTCTTACCTTTTGACAGAGTGGAATTGTCCTATGACGGATGTCGCGCGTGATTATCGACAGGTGTGCGAGCGCGAGCTGGAAGTCTATAGAGAGCTGCTGGGCACGCAGGTCTTTCGCGAATCGAGAATCGTCGGCGGCGCATCGCGCTGCGCTTACCGCGTGCTCCGACCGAAAAGGCAGTGACAAGTGGCGAGTGACAAGTGACAAGCAAGAAAAAGCTTTTAACTTCTGGCTCGCCACTCGTCACTGAATTTAGAATATGTCTCAAGTAACCGAACAGAGCGTGCTTGACGCGCTGCGACAGATTCAGGACCCGGATCTGCACAAGGATATTGTGACGCTCGGCTTCATCAAGGATTTGAAGATCGAGGGCGGCGATGTATCCTTTCGCATTGTGCTGACAACCCCCGCCTGTCCCGTCAAGGAACAGATGGAGACGGCGGCCAGGGAACTGGTCGGAGGGCTTGCGGGCGTCGCCTCCGTCAACGTCAGGATGGATGCGGAAGTGCCCAAAGGGCGGGGCTTAGGCGATAAGGTTTCAGTTCCGGGCGTGCGTAATATCATAGCCGTATCTTCGGGCAAGGGCGGAGTCGGTAAATCCACGGTCGCGGTCAATCTGGCGGTCTCGCTGGCGCTGGACGGCGCGCGCGTCGGCTTGATGGATGCGGATGTCTACGGGCCGAACGTGCCGTTGATGCTCGGCGCTGGCAATACGCGACCCGAAATCGAGGGCAACAAGCTCCTGCCGATAGAGGCTTACGGCGTGCGGCTGATGTCGATGGCGGTCTTGAAGCCGGGCGACGAGCCTTTGATCGTGCGCGGGCCGATCCTGCACGGGCTGGTGAAGCAGTTCCTCTCGGACGTGCGCTGGGGAGAGCTGGATTACCTGATCGTAGACATGCCGCCTGGGACGGGCGATGTGCAGTTGAGCCTCGCGCAGCTTGTTCCCGTTCAGGGCGCAGTGCTGGTGACGACGCCGCAGGAAGTGGCCGTGTCGGACGTGCGACGCGCGCTCCGCATGTTCGAGACGGTGGCTGTGCCCATCCTCGGCGTGGTCGAAAACATGAGCTACTTCATAGCGCCCGATACGGGTACGCGCTACGACATTTTCGGCGAGGGCGGCGGCCAAAAGCTGGCCGAGCAATATAATGTGCCGTACCTGGGCGCTGTGCCACTGGGGCTGGACGTGAGGGAGGGGGGCGACCGGGGCGTGCCCGTAGTGGTGGGCCAACCCGATTCGCCGCAGGCCCATGCCTTCCGTCGGGTCGCCGAAGAGGTCGCGCGACAGGTCTCTATAGAGGCGATGAAACCCGAGCTTGTAGTCTTAGGCAAAGCTCGTTGATAAATCTTTGTGAGAGAGAGCTTCGGCGTCCGTTGGTAAGGGTCGGTTGCGAGCGGGCCGTGCGTGAAACCTTCTGATGACCGACCACCGATAACGAACTGATAGCAAATATTTCTAAGGAGAGAAAAGAAAATGTCTGCGACGACGACAACAAGTGCTCCGACGATGACGATGGAGCTGACGGAGACGGCTGCCGCCGAGATCAGGAAGTTCATGGAGGGCGAAGAGGGGTTGCCGGAAACTTCCGGGCTGCGCGTGAGGGTAGTGCCGGGCGGCTGTTCCGGTTTCCAGTACAGCCTCAACATCGAAGAGGAGTCGCGCCAGGGCGATCACGTGTTTACGGAAAACGGCGTGCGTCTCTTCATAGATATGTTCAGCGCGCAGTATCTGAACGGCGTCAAGATCGATTACGTCAGCGGCGTGATGGGCTCGGGCTTTACCTTTACAAACCCGAACGCTACGGGCGGCTGCGGCTGCGGCTCGTCTTTCACGGCCTAAAAGGGGCCGCTCCTAAAATCGACAAAGCGGTGGCGCGAGATCATGCGAGGCGTAACCTAAGGAAATCTCTCTCGATCGAAAGAGATTTCTTCGGGCGCGACACTTGCACATCTCGCGCCGCTCGCCGTTTTCAGGCCGCCGCGCTCATGGCCGGAGGTGACGAAAGATGGCCGAGATGTTCAGGGCCGAAGAGGGCGCGCAGGTGTCGGAGGCGCGAAAACTCTTTCTGGAATACGCCGAAGCGCTCCCCGGCATTGACCTGTGCTTTCAGAATTTCGACCGCGAGCTTGCGGAGCTGCCGGGCGCATACGCCCCGCCCGACGGCCGCCTGCTTCTGGCCTCAGACCTTGGCTCGATCGCCGGGTGCGTCGCCCTGAGAAGGCTCGGCGCGGACGCGTGCGAGATGAAGAGGCTCTATGTGCGGCCCGCGTTCAGGGGGCGGCGCGTGGGCGTGGAGTTGGCCTACTCGATCATAGAAGAGGCGCGCGCCATCGGGTACAGTCGGATGCTGCTCGACACGCTTCCCGTTATGACGGACGCCATCAGGCTTTATCGCTCGCTCGGCTTCAAAGAGATAGAGCCCTATTATCATAACCCGGTCGAGGGCGCGCTCTTCATGGAGCTGAAGCTACAGTAAACCACGCGCCGCTCGCCGCTCGCCTCATACCAGTGATCGCTCGCTCGCGCCGCAGCTTGCCGTCCCTTGAGCAAGTATGCCAAAGTGCATGACGCTTTTCTAAATCGTATTCGGGAGGGTGATTTATGCCGAGAATAGAGGCTGAGACCGCCACCGGCCCCGTAGCTTTTGAGGCCCAACAGGGGCGCAAGCTTGTGCTGGCGATAGAAGACGCCGGTATTGATATTCTGCATCGCTGCGGCGGCAATGCGAAATGCACTACCTGCCGCGTAGAAGTGCTTGCGGGCGACCCCGGAGAGATCGGCGAGCTTGAGCGCAATCGCCTGGCTATGGAGACGGGATTGGCCGAGAACGTACGGCTCTCGTGCCAGGTGAGGGTCGGCGACGATTTGAAGGTGCGCGTCGTCAATCAGGCGAGCGAGCGCGGAATTCCGGCCGGGCCAAGACCCGTCGAAGAGTAGTCGTGCGCCGAGCGAGCGCTCTTCCGGCGTTCGCCGGTCGATTAAATTATTGCGTCGCTTCTCCTGCGGTGTTAATCTTCGCGCGTAACTTTCTGACAGCTTTAGTATTGGTTATGGATCGAGGCCGTCGCGCGCACGTTTCTAGCGCCGCACGAGCCCCGGCGGGCCGCGCGAGGGTTGTCTTCTAGCGTGCCGCCCGGTTTCGAGGGGAAGGATGGCGGCGGCCACTATCTTTCGACCCCGAATATCAAGCTTCGCACACCAAAAGTTTTCGGAGGACGTATGTTGATAGAGTCAAACACTCATTTCTCGACCGTTCTTGCGATGATACAGAGTCTGGTCAATGCGCCGGACGGAACTCAGCTCGTCAAACTCCTAGTCCGCTGGGGCCACTTTCTGGGAGGCATCACGTGGATCGGGCTTCTATACTTCTTCAACCTGATAAACGTCCCGTTCCAAAAAACGCTGGACGCGCCGACCAAGAGCAAGGTCAACCCGGAGCTTCTGACGCGCACGCTCTGGTGGTTTCGCTGGGGCGCTGTCGTCACGGTGCTGGCCGGGCTGATCTACTACGCGATGTACATTCTCGCGCCGGAATCTAAGGCGGCGGGCGTCAACCCCTGGGCCCAGCTTGGAATCTGGCTCGTGATCG
>DASQYE010000126.1:0-9000 GCA_035639355.1 Pyrinomonadaceae bacterium | reverse complement strand
TGCGGGGCGAGAGTTTACCATTATGCTGACTGGCCGCGCCAGACCGTGTGCAAGCTCCGTGTGAAAGGCAGTGGTCGCGGCGCTGTCAAACTATTGAAAGGAAGCGGCCGTCATCGAAAGCCGGCCCGTGGGCCAATGGCTGAGGATTACCGACGCTAATTATGAGAGAGATAAAAATATTTGTGGCGGATGACGTGAGCGAGAGCGGGCTTGAGCCGCTGAGGGCGGCGGGCTTCGCCGTGGAGAAGCGGACGGGCCTCTCGCCGGATGAGCTGCGCGAGGCCGTGCGCGATTGCGAGGGGCTGGTCGTGCGCAGCGAGACGAAAGTGACCGCCGAATTGATGGACGCCGCCTTGAAGCTTAGGGCCGTGGGCCGCGCGGGCGTCGGCGTCGATAACATAGATGTCGGGGCGGCGACCGTGCGCGGGATAGTCGTCATGAACGCGCCCGACGGTAATACGATCACGACCGCCGAGCATACTATCGCCATGCTGATAGCGCTTGCGCGCCGCGTCCCGCAGGCCAACGCCAGTCTGAAGGCGGGTCAGTGGGAGCGAAAGCGCTTCGTCGGAGTCGAGCTGCGCGGCAAGACGCTGGGCATCGTCGGCCTGGGCCGCATAGGCCGCGTCGTCGCCAGCCGCGCGCGCAGCTTCGGCATGAACATCGTAGCGTTCGACCCCTTCATCGCGCCCGAACAGGCGCGCGATCTTGAGCTTGAAATCGCTCCGCTCGAAGAAGTCTTCGCGCGCGCCGATTTTCTGACGGTGCACACGCCGCTGACATCCGAGACGCGGGGAATCATAGGCGCTGACGGATTCGCGCGCATGAAGCGCGGCGTGCGCCTCATAAACTGCGCGCGCGGCGGTCTGATAGACGAGCGGGCGCTGCTGGCCGCCATTAAGGAGGGAACGGTCGCGGGCGCGGCGCTGGATGTCTTTGAAGAGGAGCCGCCGCCCGCCGATCATCCGTTGCTCGCGCTCGACGAGGTGATCGTGACGCCGCACCTGGGCGCTTCGACCAGGGAGGCGCAGGAGGGCGTGGCGGTGACGGTGGCCGAACAGATGCGCGATTATCTCTTGACGGGAGCGTTGAGTGGCGCTGTCAACGTGCCTGCGCTCGGCGCGCAGGAGTTGAACGTGCTTCAGCCCTTCATAGCGCTCGCCGAAAGCCTTGGGAGATTCCAGGCCCAGCTGCTTGACGAGGCCGTGCGCGAGGTGAGCATAGAATACGCCGGAGAGGTAGCCGAGATGGACGCCGCGCCGATCACGCGCGCCTTCCTCACGGGGCTGCTGCGCAATGTAAGCGCCCGCGTCAACGTCGTCAACGCCTTTCTGATCGCAGAAGAACGCGGCATCTCCGTGATGGCTTCCTACAGGCGCTCAATGGGCGCGAGCGACGGCGCGCCCGCCATTCGCACGCGCGTCCTGGCGACCAGTGGCGAGCAAACGGTCGCCGGAACTCTCTTCGGCGCAGGCCGCGACGGGCGCATTACAGAGATCAACGGATTCCGCATCGAAGCCATCCCCCACGGGCACATGCTAGTGACGCGAAACCTGGACGTGCCCGGCGTCATAGGCCACCTCGGGACAGTCCTGGGCCAACATGGCGTCAACATCAGCCGCTTTCACCTGGGAAGACGCGAGCGCGGCGGCGAAGCGATGGCCGTCATCGAAACCGACGCCCCCCTCGACCCCGAAACCCTCCGAGAGATTCGCTCCTTCGAGCCCGTCATCTCGGCCCGTCAAATAGAACTCTAAGTCGAAAATTATAAGATTGAAACGGGTAAACTAAATACCCTCAAACGAGACTACCTTTTCGATGATTAAATCTAGGTTCGGCGGCTCGCTCCGCAGCAAGACGAGGACGGCACAGTACAACGAAGCTCTATGCAAGATTCTGTGTCATAACATCTGCGTCATCATTCAGAGTATATATGAGCCGGGTATTGATCCTGCCTTCTGGACGGAAGAATAGCGTTGTTCGTAAAGAAAGTGCCCCGCAATAAACGGGGCACTTTCTTTTAGAGTTGTCCTTTCCAAGCTAATGAACTAGAAATACATCCCATGCCCAGCGTCCAACTTGAGATCCCTTCTCATCCTTGACCTTTGCGCGATAGCGGAACTGGCTGCCATGCTGATCTGTACGCTTCGATTCTTTGTAATGCGGCTCCTCTGTTTGGACTATACAAGTCTCCGGCCAGTTGACCTTGAAGAGGCTTAAGAGATCATCCGTCTTGTAGTTTCTAAAGCCGTGACTTAATAAAAATCCGGGACGACTTCCGGGCGATTGGCTGTCAGGTTGTCGCTCTTGAATATCTGAACTATTCAGAATCCAATGTCCAACCCTCCATCCTGTATTGTCATTAAAGAAAATTTCGTAGAGGTGTAATCTTATATCTTTGATGCTCCGACTATGTTCAAGCTGTCTCCAATTATTCGTAATTTCAGAATAATCTGAATCTGACAAAGCGATAGTGATGCTTTCGCCAGGTCTGAGCGCTAAAGGCGGCACGTTCAGGAGAGCTGCTTCCGGTGCTTTCGGGTGATGTCCGTAAGAAAGAGTGTGGTACAAGGGAGGGGTCTTTCCCAATACTTGAGTGTCTCTGGGTAAGAGGAATCCGACTCCAACATACGTCATGGTCTTGCTTGAAACATTCTCCAGGACAATAGATAATCCCTTGAACCAGTCGTCCCCATCAATGAATTTCTGATCTGGTTGAAACTCACCTCTTCTGGTCTTTATAATTTTTATTTTCAAAGGTGCAGGTTTACGCCACATCTTCGATACAACTCTATCCTGCTCCTGAACCGCAGAGACAGCAACGGGTAATATTACGAATAGAAGCGCTACACATGAAAATATTGAGGCAAAACGCTTGTAACACATTGCAAGTTCTCCTCTATGAAGCTTTGAGGTCATGTGAGAATAAGCAGGAGTCGGACTCTATAAGGAGTGAGGCTCTTGCTAACATCGGTAGAGAGCGCGCGCATAATCTACGCTTGGCCTTGTTCAAGGTCAAGCAATATGTTTTGCATGTCAAACCCTGTCTTGTCCTGAATATTCGGGCAGAAGATGATTTTGCCCGAAAAATCTAATGCTTGCCCGATAATTCACTCTATACCTCCATATTTCGGGCAAAGCCGGTTCTCCTAAAATATTCGCGTGTGGCTGGTGTTTGTCTTGACGTGTTGGTTGACGATGATCTGGACTTGCCCGCCAGATTGCCGGGCAAGTCTAAACACTAGACGGGCGGTTTGTTAAGGGACAATTCCCGTTTCCGTTCTTTTGCTGCTTGTCTTTTGCGGTGGTTTCTTGCTGCCGTGCCGGTGTCGTGGGGCTCGGATTGAGAGCGACCCTCCAAATATCCCTATAATTTAAGGGGATTTCCGGGCAAATCCTCGATTTGTTCAAAGAGAGGCTCATTTTCTTGGGGCAAATGCTGCATTTGTTGCGAGCAATGGAGCATTTGCCCGAACAAAAGTAGCATTTGTCGGAACAAAAGTAGCATTTGCCCGGATAAGAGGAGCTTAGGTCGGGACAAAAGCTCCATTTGTTGCGACAAATGCTCCTTTCCTCGCGATAAAAGCTCCATTTGTTCCGACAAATGCTACTTTTGTCCTGACAAAACCTATATTTGTTGCGACAAATGCTCCATTCCTTGCGACGCAAGCTCCATTTGACGCGATGCGAGCAGCATTTGGCAGGACAAATGGAGCTTTTATTGCGACCGAAGCTGCTTTTATGACGAGGATTGGGGCTCAGGCTTTATCCTGAGCGGGAGAGCCTTGAAGCTTTATGAGTCGTGCCCTGACCTTTTTGAGTCCCGCTTGGAGTAATTCACCGTCGGCGTAAACATTAGGCCGGTATAGGTTAAGTAAAGTTCTTGATCTTTTTGCGGGAATTCATATACTGCCTTCTGTTGCCTCGCACTTCTGGTCTTCACTTCAACTCACCCCTGGAGGTTAAAATTCATGGCACGTGCAAAGCGAAAATCAACTGTTCTCGATACCGCACGGCAGCGCCTTGCCGGTATCAAGGCGATCACACCCCCTGTGGATTTCGGCCCTAACCTGCTAATGGCCGACTACGAGCAGGAGATAAATAATTTCAGCGCGAAGATAGACAGTTACAACGGGATGCTTGCCACCCTCGACAACTTGCAGAACGAGATAGAGGGCGACGAGAACAACCTGCGCATCAGGAACACGCGTATGCTCGCAGCAGCAGAAGCCCGGTACGGCGCAGACAGCAGCGAGTATGAACAGGCGGGCGGCACGCGCCAGAGCGAGCGCAAGCGCAGTGCTAAGAAATCAACGACCAAGGGCTGAGCCGCGCCAGAGAAGGCTTGGGCCCTTTCGTGACCCTCGGATGGACGATGACAGGCCACGCGAGGAACCTACATCGTCCATCATTTACCAATGGCGCATAGATACAATTGAGTACTGATGAGTCAGACGCGCAGAGGCGCACAGGCCAGGAGTGAGGCATTGGAAATATCAAGCGGCGGGCAGCGTCCTAGCGCGGCAATTTGTTGAGCAGGCGGGCGATCAGGCTCTGTAGCTGCTCGGCGTCTTCGGGATAGGTTATCCAATCATTATCACTGACGTTCACGTCCGTACCTTCTAAATCTTCGCCGTACTTTTCCGCCATGATGATGAGCGGCGTCTTGCCGTCGTACTTGCCGTGGTCACGAATGCGCTGCCCTATGGCCAGAGCTTCTTCGACCGTCTTACCGACCAGGTTGACGAGCAGCAAATCGGCGCGTGCGCTCCCGCCGCTCACTCTGTCCATAGCGTCTTCTTCATCCAACGCCAACAGGACGCGGTAGCCGCTTCTCTGTAAGTTCAACCTCAGAATCGGTCGTGTGTCGTCGTCCTCTTCAATCACAAAGATAGTCGCCGCCTTGCTATCGCCCTGGCTCATCTCGTCACCCCACTTGTGCTGGACTGGTCAACTTGGCGGCGAATTATACACGATACGCGGCCCGGCTATCTGTACGCTCAAGCGCATTTTGGCGATAAAGTTTGCCTGTCGCGCCCTGATTTCCACTGATGGCTCTTGCAACCTGCGTGCGGGAGGAGTATAAGGCTCGGCAGGTAAGTGATTTAGTACATAAGGCAAAAAGAGCGCTGTAGGGGGAACGCCCCCTGTACAGTAATAAAAAAGGAATCCGTCGTGGCAGGCCATGCCCGGCGGGTTTTGCATTTCAAGGGACGTTTTCCAGAAGGAGTATCCGACATGAGTCAGGACACAAAGCCCTTTGACATCTCTAAGAAAGAGGTCGTTTACGGAGTCCCAGGCATGGACGCCGTGAAAGTACTGCGTGATATCGAATACGGAAAAAGCGACGCGGGCGCTCTGAAAATGGATATCTATTATCCGCCCGACTCGAAGAGCGGGGCGCTATTACCGGCCGTCGTCTTCGTGGCCGGTTATCCAGACCCTGGATTTGAAGCGAAAGTCGGCTGTAAGCTCAAAGAGATGGGCTCATACGTCTCCTGGGGACGATTGACGGCCGCCTCGGGCGTGGCCGCGATCACCTACACGAACAGGGAACCGGCGGCGGATATTCGCACCCTGCTTCGATACGTAAGGCGACACGCCGCTCAGCTTGGAATCGACGAGAACAGTATCGGCCTGTGGGCCTGCTCGGGCAATGTCCCGCTCGCGCTATCGGTACTGATGCAGGAAGGCGGCGACTATCTGAAGTGCGCCGTCCTGTGTTACGGGATTATGCTGGACCTGGATGGGTCAACCCACGTCGCAGAGGCGGCCCGCACGTGGGGCTTTGTCAATCCCTGCGCCGGCAGATCAGTCGATGATCTTCCGCAATCCACGCCTCTGTTCATCGTACGCGCGGGCCAGGATCAGATGCCTCACCTGAACGAAACGATCGACCGTTTCCTGCCCAGAGCCTTGGCGCGCAATCTGCCCATCACTTTCATAAATCACCCGGCGGCTCCGCACGCGTTCGACCTGTTTCACGACAGCGAGATTACGCGCGAGATTATCCGCCACATACTGGCGTTCATGCGTTTCAATCTCGAAGCAGGTTGAGGATTATTTTGAAGCCCGGCGACGCTTGCGAACCTTAGCGGCCACTCCTGCCAAACCAGTCCCCAGCAGTAGCAGCGTCGCCGGTTCAGGGACAGGAGCGGGCTGGAAGTTAAAGGTGACATTCGTAAGATAAAACTCACGGACATCTGGATTGGTTTGGATAAACAGCCCGGTGGCAAAACCTTGACCTGTTAAAGTTGCATGAAAGGCTATGTCTTCCTCCTCGCAAATGAGTAGGCCGACCGTACACCCGAATAGAGTACCCGTCATAGTAAAGGGGACTGTGACAGTGATCTGCGAATCGTTGAGCGGGACAACTGGTAATAGGAAAGTAGGGCTGGAGAAAGTCAGCGTACCACCGAATGCGACACGGTAACTCTCGCCGTTAATAATAACTGTGCCGCCGCCCTCATAGATTTGACCGGAGAAGCCGACAACTGCTCCTGACCTACATGGTGCACAGGAGGGAGCTAGATAAGCTTCACCAAATCGGCCCGTCACGCTGAGTCCAGACCCGGCATAATTGTAAGTGGCGACGCCCTGGACGAGGCCCTCCCGTACAATCGTCCCGCTTGTGATGACAAAGGCATCGGCGCGGGCTTCTGTAGAGATAAGGCAGCAGAAAACGAAAACCAACGAAGCGACGATTAGTCTGGCGAGGTTACGCATGATTGGACTTTCTCCTTTGCTGGCGTCGTTTGAAGAAACGCCAAGGTGGCTGAGCGGGAGACACTATACTCTACAATTCATAAGCATAAAAGCAGTAATCCTCAAGCCTTTCCAGGAATAAAGGCTAAAATCTAAGAGGCTTCAGCGCAATGTCACGCTGCCCGCCCTCAGAACCGTGGCTCTATTCTTACCCGACGATTATTCATCTTGCCGAACGGTATCGGAGCCAAAGCCTTCTGTCGGGCAAAGCCATGCGGCGCGGCGGCGGCGTTTGACTGTACGCAGGGCTACATTAATAGTATAATCTGTTCGTAAATCTAAGATACTATCTTGTAATTTAGACAATTTACCTCTCGTCATTAGGCTAAGACAAGCTTTTATATGCCTACTCCTCGTGTCGTCTGTTGGCCTCAAATTCCACCACAGAATAGTGAGGACGAACCTGATGACAAGCTCTACAAATAATTCTAATCCGCGTCAGAACCGTATTCTTGCCGGTCTATCGACGGAAGAATACGAGCGATTACATCCACACATGGAAGAGGTCAAGCTACACCTGGGAGACGTTCTGGCCCGACCCGACGAGCCCATAGAGTACGTCTATTTTCCGCATCGCGGCACACTCTCTGTCATAGCCACAATGGAGGACGGCTCGGAAATCGAAGTCGGCGTCATCGGTAATGAAGGCATGTCGGGTCTGCCCGTCGTTTTAGGCACAAACTCCATGCCCCTTAAAACGATCGTGCAGATTGCCAACGGTGCGACGAGAATGAGGTCGGACGCGCTAAGAGAAGAGGTCGTGCGCGGCGGGCAGTTTCAAAAATCGCTGCTCTGCTATGGGCATGCGTTCTTCGTTCAGACGGCGCAGACCGCCGCCTGCAATCGTCTTCATAGATTGGATGGGCGTCTGGCCCGCCTGCTGCTAATGTGTCAAGACCGAACCAGATCGGATGAGCTTGAGCTGACGCACGAGTTTTTGGCCGCGATGCTCGGAGTGCGCCGCGCAGGTGTCAGCGAAGCCGCCGCAAGGCTGCAAGCTGAAGGGGTGATTAGTTACTCTCGCGCTCGCATTCATATCGTTGACAGGAAAGGATTGGAAGCCGCTTCCTGTGAGTGCTACGAAGTCGTGAAGAAGGAATTTGAACGCCTGTTTAGCAATTGAGCCCTAAGACCGCGACGACGCCCAAGCCTCTCAGGCGATTCCCACACCTTCCTATAAACAGTCTGAAAAAGAGTTCAGGGCCGCGCGCAGAACAATGTTGTCGCCGGACAGCACAGGGCTGCCGGATAAAGTGCGCTCATTGAAGGAGTGGGGTTGAGCCTTCGACGAAAATTCAAATCACGGATTCACTATTAGAGAGTCGGAGCCGAGGAGCCCGGACGGCGTTCTTCAAATCACCTCGAAGCCTATGCGCTGCGACGCGCTGGTCTTGGCGATACGGTCTATGACCGTCACGTGCAGCGCATAGTGGCCGACGGGCAAAGTGTTTAGAAGGACTTCGGCCGCGTAAGGTATGCGCGACAAGTCGTTGAGGCCGTCGGTCGAGACTTTGCGCAAGACGGTTGTCACTACGGGCTGGTCTTCGCGAAACACCTGTACCTGTATCGCCACGTCGGGCTGAGAGCCCGCACCGGCGCGCAGCGCGGCGTTGTAGATGTAGGTCAGGAATCGCAGCCGAGTGCTGCGCGGGAACCGACGATCGACGCTGATGTTGACGGAGCCCGTGTCCACAGCGCCGGGCGTTTCCTGGCCGTCCCCCGTGTGTCCGCCGACCAGCAGGCTGCTCAAGGTCAACTGGCGCTTTGACAGGTCGGGTATCTCGATCCACTGCACGGCGCTGCCCGTGCGACCGCTCTTCGTATCGCGCGCGGCGACACGCACCTGGTACAGACCCGGCCTGATGCGAATCTGGTAGTTATAGTAAAGGCTGCTGCTCCTCGCTTGACTGAGGTTGGGGGGCGCAATGCTAAGCTGTAACTCGTCTTTGAAGTTTGCGCCCGGTTTACCTTCCTCGTTCAAGACCAGGCCCCCCAGCTCGACCGCCCCGGTATGCTTTCCGTCCTTCATCTCCAGCGTCAGGGGCTCAGCCGCGACCGCCATGCTGACCGTCAACAATGGGCCATGCTCCGCAACGTCTGTGTAAGTGGCGAGCAGGGAAGTCGGCAGCTCCCTCCTGGGAAAGACATCCGTCAGCGCCGCGTTAAGCTCGTTGACGGGAGCCCTTGCGGCTTGCGTCTGCGTCGAGCCCTTGCCGCGTTTGGCGACTGCCTCCG
>DASQYE010000125.1:0-3933 GCA_035639355.1 Pyrinomonadaceae bacterium | reverse complement strand
GCAGGGTCGCATCTGGGTTTGGGTCGAGAACGGGCAACCGATTTTTAAGGCTGACATAGTGGCCGACACGCCCGAGGCCGTTTACCTGGAAGGCATCTACGTTAATCCGCAGGAGCGACGCAAGGGCTACGGGCTGCGCTGCATGACGCAGCTATCCCGCATCCTGCTCTCGCGCGCCGAGTCCGTCTGCCTGGTTGTCAACGATGAGCAGAAAGAGGCGCAGGCTTTCTACAGGAAAGTTGGCTACAAGCAGACGACCCAATACGACACCATCTGGCTCGAAAGAGCTTCGTTGAGCCCCGCCGTTAGCGCAGCATCATAATCACCTGCCGCTCGCGCCCGCCGTCAAACTCGCACAGAAAGATGCCCTGCCAGCGGCCCAGCAATAGCTCGCCCTCATGAAACGGCACTGTCACGCTCGAACCCGTCAGGCTAGCCTTTATGTGCGCGTCCGAGTTCTCTTCGCCGTGACGAAAGTCCATGCCGTGCTGCGGCAAGAGCGTGCGTAGGGCCAGCAGCATATCGCGCTGAACGTCCGGGTCTGCGTTCTCGTTGATGGTCAGACCGGCCGTCGTGTGCCGGACGTAGAGCACGCAGAGCCCTTCGGTCGCGCCCGCCTCCTTCAACCTTCGCCGCACCTCGTCCGTGAATTCCACCATCTGCTCGCGCTCCCGCGAGCGCACTTTAATCACGTACATGTTTCATTCTCTCTTGCGCTCTACACGGCCGGGTTCGGAAGCCCTCCCGGCAGACGCGCCGGACGGATTGCGCAATGAATGTAGAATAAAGAAGAAACAGGCGAGCCCCCGATCTTCCAAAATGCCGGATCAGGGGCTCGCCGTATTTCCAGTAGCGAAGACTCTCGGCCGTCAGTCCTCGTGCGAAGCCTTGCGTACAAGCGCCCAGCCCGAGGGAAGCGCGGCGGCCGCGAGCGCGACCTTGACGGCGTCTCCGGGCAGGAACGGCAAGACACCCGCGCGGAAAGCATCCGACCCCGACTTGAACCACAGAGAGAGCCAGGCCCAGCCCGTCAGCAGAATCAGCGCCGAGCCGATCGTCATGGCGGCCGCCGCCGAAAGATAACGCCTGTCCCAACCACGCTCCGCGAGCCGTCCGACGACGAAGGCCGCCAGCGGATACGACAACAGGTAGCCGGTCGTAGGGCTCACAATCAGGTAGGATAATCCGCCTCCGCCCGCGCGGAAAAATGGAAGCCCGGTCGCGCCTTCGATCAGATACGCGATCATCGCCAGCGCGCCCAGGCGCGAGCCCAGAAGCGCGCCCGCCAGCAGCACCACGAAAGTCTGCCCCGTGACGGGGACGGGAGTCCACGGAAGCGGGATGACGAACTGCGCCGAGAGCGCCGTCAGCAGACTGAACGCGACGACGAGTATGAGCTGCCGCGTCCAATCCAGAGGCGCGAGCACCGCTCCCGTCAATGTTTCGGCTTTAGCGTAAGAAGTATTCACGGAATTCCCCCAAACGGTTTTAGTCGATGGATGAACCGAAGCGGCGCGGGCGCGTTCGGGCCCCCGTAGCTTTGGCGGCTCATACACCTACGTCTATGGCAAATCCACCTGCCCGGCCCTGACTTCGCTCGCTTCGACCTTGGCCTTCTCCGAGCCGATTCGCATTCCGTAGAACGAGCGGTAGACGAAGAACATAGAGACGATGAAGAAGACGGCGGCCAGGACGTGTGTAATCATTATGCCGTTCTCGCCGAACTGACCATTTCTATCGGCGACCGACACGGCCAACTCGACGGCCAGCAGGCCGAAGAACGTAGTGAACTTGATGACGGGATTCAAGGCCACGGACGACGTATCCTTGAACGGGTCGCCGACCGTATCGCCGACCACCGTCGCGTCGTGCAGCGCCGTGCCCTTCTGCTTCAGCTCGACCTCGACCACCTTCTTGGCGTTGTCCCAGGCTCCGCCCGCGTTCGCCATAAAAATCGCCTGGTAGAGACCGAAGACTGCGATCGAGATCAGGTAGCCGATGAAGAAGAAGGGCTCTACGAAAGCGAAGGCGAGGCTTGCGAAGAAGACTGTCAGGAAGATATTGAACATGCCCTTCTGCGCGTACTGCGTGCAGATTTGCACCACCTTCTTGCTGTCTTCGACCGAAGCCTTCTCGACGCCTTCGAGCCGTATGTTGGCCTTGATGAACTCGACGGCGCGATAAGCGCCCGTGGTCACGGCCTGCATGCTTGCTCCCGTGAACCAGTAGATGATCGCGCCGCCCGTAATCAACCCCAGCACGAACGGGGCATGGAGCAGCGAGAGGCTCTGCGTATTCTGCGTCAGCCCGGAGGTGAGCGCCATGATGATCGAGAAGATCATCGTCGTCGCTCCGACCACGGCCGTGCCAATGAGGACGGGCTTGGCCGTCGCCTTGAAAGTATTGCCCGCGCCGTCGTTCTCTTCCAAAAGGTGCTTGGCGCGCTCGAAGTTCACGTCAACGTTGTAGTCCTTCTTGATCTCGGCCTCGACACCCGGCACCTGTTCTATGAGCGATAGCTCGTAGACGGACTGCGCGTTGTCGGTCACGGGGCCATAGGAATCGACGGCGATCGTCACCGGGCCCATGCCCAGGAAGCCGAAGGCGACCAGACCGAAGGCGAACACGGCGGGCGCGAGCATCAACGCGTCGAGCCCCTGGGTGCTGAAAAGATAAGCTATGGACATCAGTATCACTATACTGATGCCAAGCCAGTAGGCGGAGAAGTTGCCGGCCACCAGCCCCGAAAGGATGTTGAGCGAGGGGCCGCCCTCCTGCGAAGACGTGACCACTTCCTTGACGTGGCGCGATTCGGTCGAAGTAAAGACCTTGACCAGCTCCGGAATGATCGCGCCCGCCAGCGTCCCGCACGAAATGATCGTCGCCAGCTTCCACCAGAGGCTATCGTCGGTTCCGAGCATGGGTACGATCAGGTACGACACGGCGTAGGTGATCGCGACCGAGACTATGGAAGTGATCCACACGAGCGAGGTCAGCGGCTTCTCGAAGTTCATCGTCGCGGCGTTTCCGTAACGCGCCTTCGCAATCGCCTCGTTGACGAAATAGGAGAGCGCGCTCGCGACGATCATCATAACGCGCATCACGAAAATCCAGACCAGCAGTTGTACTTGCACGGTCGGATTCGCCACGCCGAGCAGGATAAAGGTGATGAGCGCCACGCCCGTCACGCCGTAGGTCTCGAAGCCGTCCGCCGATGGGCCGACGGAGTCGCCCGCGTTGTCGCCCGTACAGTCTGCGATCACGCCGGGGTTGCGCGCGTCGTCTTCCTTGATCTTGAAGACGATCTTCATCAGGTCGGAGCCGATGTCGGCGATCTTGGTGAAGATGCCGCCAGCGATTCTGAGCGCCGCCGCGCCCAGGGATTCGCCTATGGCGAAGCCTATAAAGCATGGGCCCGCGTAATCGCGCGGGACGAACAGCAGGATGCAAAGCATAATCAGCAGCTCGACCGAGATCAGCATCATGCCGATGCTCATGCCGGCCTTGAGCGGAATGGCGTAGATCGGGTATGGCCTCGCCCCGAGGCTGGCGAAGGCCGTGCGCGAGTTGGCGAACGTATTGACGCGAATGCCGAACCACGCGACGCCGTAGCTTCCGGCGATGCCGACCAGACTGAACAGAAGAATGACGGCCACCTTCAAGAGCGGGAAGCCGTTCTGCACAGCGCCCGTCGCAGGGTCAACCGTTCGCGCGAGAGCGCCGAAGTAGACGGCGACGATCAGTCCTATGAACAACCAGAGGATGAGTATGAACTTGCCCTGCGTAATCAGGTAGGTCTTACAAGTCTCGTAGATAAGCTCGGAAATCTCGCGCATAGACCTGTGCACGGGCAGATTCTTCAACTGCATGAAGATGACGAGCCCGAACAGCAGGCCCAGGAAACATACCACCAGCCCGAGCATCAACAGCGTG
>DASQYE010000124.1:0-3246 GCA_035639355.1 Pyrinomonadaceae bacterium | reverse complement strand
ATAAGCCCGACGGCTGCCGAGCTGATACGGCCCGACGGCGATGGCTCTCGCGTATTTGAACCGCAGCCTACGCGCAGAGACGTAGAGCAACCCGTCGAGCAAACCCAACGGCAAGCCTCGCGGCCGTCCCTTTCCGCCCGCAAGACCGCGCGAGGCGGCGCGGCCGCCAAGGCGTCGCGGCGGTCGAAAGTTTCCAATGCGAGCGCTTCCAAAAAGAGAGCATCGAAGGCTGCCACGAAGAGGGCCGCCAAAAAGAGCGGCAAGAAGGCCGGCCGTAAAAAGAGCGGCGGCAGCAAAAAAAAGAGCGGCGGCGGCAAAGCGCGACGCTAGCTTACAAAGCGCGACGTTGGCTTGAAAGCGCTCCATCAGCCGAAGATTTATCCGATTCCGGGACGACCGCGTTCCGAAATTGGGAAACCACGGCTCGCATCCTCATTACCACTCCCTGATTTAATCGGGCCTGCCATATAGACGCGCCCCGGCGCTCGCGCCTGGCACGGTATTTCCATAGCCCTAAGGCGCGTCCCACGGTATCTTCAATAATTAACTCAAGGCGGAAAAATGTAACGAAGATGGGAACTATGCTGTAAATACTACGTTCTAGTTTTCTAGGGCAAGAGATGACGGCGAGAGGAGCGCCTCCTTACCAATGCTGATCCAATTAAGAAATATAGAGAAGTTTTATGAGCATGGTGTGCAGAAGACTTACGTGCTGCGGCGCGTCGGGATGGACATAGAAGAAGGCGAGTTTGTTTCCATCATGGGGCCGTCGGGCTCCGGCAAGTCAACGCTGCTGCATATCCTGGGGATGCACGACAGCGCCTGGACGGGCGAGTATTACTTCGCGGGCCACCCTGTTCACAAGCTTGGCAAGAAGGAGCGAGCGCAGATACACAAACAATACATCGGCTTCGTCTTTCAGAGCTATCACCTGCTAGACCACCTGACCGTTTACGAGAACCTTGAAATCCCGCTTTCCTACAAAGACATTAAGAAGAATGATCGTGACAGCATCGTCGCCGATACGCTCGACCGTTTCCAGATCGTCGGCAAGAAGGATTTGTACCCGAACCAGTTATCGGGCGGACAGCAACAGCTCGTGGGCGTCGCACGGGCCGTCATCATGAAACCGAAGCTTCTGCTCGCCGACGAGCCTACTGGGAACCTGCATTCGAGCCAGGGCAAAGAGATCATGGAGCTGTTCAAGAGACTCAATAATGAGGGGACGACCATCATACAGGTCACGCACTCGGAACAGAACGCGAGCTACGGCAACCGTATCATCAAGCTTCAGGACGGCTGGGTCGTTAACGATTAAGAGTGGCCGCAACGATTCAGCGCAGCCGCCCTGGCAGCGCCGTCGCTCGAAAATTGGCTGGAAATAAGGGCTCGCGCCTTGCGCGCCCCGGTTTTCCGATTCCGAACAGTCGTTTCCCGGAAGCGAGAAACCGAGGCGCACGCAAAACGGGCCACGTCTGCGCTTAAAGCTAAGTATTCTCTAGTTTAGGTCGCCCCCCCTCGCGGTGGCACGCGGTTCGCTCTTGAATGAGCGGAGTAATAGATGGATATACCTCGTAAAAACAAGAAGAAACTCAGCAAGCGAGTTCGGCAGATCATTCTGGCCTCGCTCGCCATAGTAGCCATTGCGCTCATCACTTTCGGCGTCTCGCGCTTGAAGCCGGCCGCGCCGAGCGTCGATCGCGCCACCGTCTGGATCGATACGGTCAAGCGCGGCCCCATGCTCAGGCAGGTGCGCGGCCCCGGCTCACTCGTCCCCGAAGAGGTCAGGGTGATCGCCGCCGCAACGGAAGGCCGCGTCGAGCGCATACTGGTTCAGCCCGGCACGGAAGTGACGGCCGGAACCGTGCTGCTTGAGCTGATTAACCCCACGTTGGCCCAGGAGGCGCAGGACGCAGTCTTCGCTCTGCGCGCTGGCGAGGCCGACTATAACAATCTGAAAGTCCGCCTTGAGAGCGACCGCATGACCCAGGCGGCTGCGGCCGCCACCGTGCGCGCCCAATATCAGGAAGCCAAGCTGCAATCCGACACCGACGAGCAGTTGGCGAAGGACGGCTTGATCCCGGCGCTCAATCTGAAGCTCTCCAGGGTGAGAACCGAAGAGCTTGCCAATCGCTACAAGATCGAACAGCAGCGCCTCGAAGTAAACGCGAAATCCGTCAAGGCCCAGCTGGCGGCGCAGGAGGCGCGCCTGTCACAGCTTCGCGCGCTCGCGCAGCTGCGCCAGAGCCAGCTAGGGACTTTGAGAGTTCTGGCCGGAACAAACGGCGTGCTGCAAGAGATGGTGGTCGAGGTGGGCCAACAGGTCACACCTGGGACGAACCTGGCGCGCGTCGCCGAGCCGCAAAACTTGAAGGCCGAGCTGCGGATCGCCGAGACGCAGGCCAAGGATATACAGCTGGGCCAACAAGCTTCGATCGATACGCGCAACGGGATTATTCCGGGCCACGTGATGCGCATAGACCCGGCCGCCGTGCAGGGAACCGTGACGGTGGACGTGGCGCTTGACGGCGAGCTGCCGCAGGGCGCGCGCCCCGCCCTGAGCGTTGACGGCACAATTGAGCTTGAACGCCTGAGCGATGTCATTTACGTGGGCCGCCCGGCCTTCGGCCAGTCGCAAAGCACCGTCGGCATCTTCAAGCTCGAAGAGGGCGGAAAGAGCGCCGTCCGCGTGCAGGTCAGGATGGGTCGCAGCTCCGTCAACACGGTGGAAATCCTGGAAGGCTTACAACCCGGCGATCAGGTGATCTTGTCGGACACGTCCGCCTGGGACAACTACAATCGAATTCTCTTGAACTGAAAAGAAGCGGTCAGCCACCAGTGGTCACTAGCCAGCCAGTACTTTTTTTTGGAGACTCGGAACCGAGTCTTCAACCGACCACTGTTTACCGATTACTGATAACCCCTAACTGAGGAGAAATCCATGTCTCAATCTGGTCAACCACTGATTCGCCTTGAGGGCGTCACCAAAGTTTTCTACACCGACGAAGTAGAGACGCACGCTCTGGCGGGCACTCACCTGGACATAGAGAAAGGGGAATACGTCTCGATCACAGGCCCGTCGGGTTGCGGCAAATCCACGCTGCTTTCCATCCTCGGCCTGTTGGACTCCCCGACGGACGGCGCTTACTGGCTCGGCGGCAAGACCGTCTCCGACCTCTCGCTCTCCGAACGGGCGCGGATACGCAATCGCGAGGTCGGCTTTATCTTTCAGAGCTTCAACCTGAT
>DASQYE010000123.1:0-3181 GCA_035639355.1 Pyrinomonadaceae bacterium | reverse complement strand
GCCCGCCGGAACGTCGAACCCTTCCGTCACGATCAGGAAGTGGTGAATCAGCGCGTCCATGTGCGTCTTCATCGCTTCGCGGTCAGGCAGGACGACCTTCGGCGCGTCCGCCTTGACGGGGCCGGGCCGCAGGCGCGAAAGCGCCTGCACGACGATCTTGTGCGACTCTCTCATCTCGCGCATGCGCACCATGTAACGGGCCCACACGTCGCCGTCCTGCTCGACCGGCACTTCAAAATCGTAGTTTTCGTAGCCCGTGTACGGGTTGGCGCGACGAACGTCTATGTCTACTCCGCTGCCGCGCAGGCACGGGCCGGAGAGCCCCCAGTCAATGGCATCCTCGGCCGAGATACGGCCCACGCCTTTCGTGCGCTGCTGGAAAATCCTGTTGCCCGTCAGCAGCGTGTGGAACTCGTCTACCGAGCCCGGAAAAGCATCCGTGAACTGTTTACAGCGCCGCTCGAAGCCCGACGGCAAGTCCATCATCAATCCGCCAATACGAAAGTAAGACGGGGTGAGACGGCCGCCCGACGCCGCCTCGATCAGGTTTAGAATCTTCTCGCGCTCGCGGAAACAGTAGAAGAAGACGGTCATCGCGCCGATGTCCAGGGCGTGCGTGCCGAGCCAGACCAGGTGCGAAGCGATGCGCTGTAACTCGCACATCAGGACGCGGACGGTCTGCGCCCGCTCCGGGATTTCCAGCCCGAGCAGTTTCTCGGCCGCCATCACGTAGCCCAGATTGTTGCCAAGCGGATTCAGGTAATCCATACGGTCTGTGATGACTATGCCCTGCTGGTACTTCTTATACTCGAATAGCTTCTCCATGCCCGTGTGCAGATAGCCTATGTCGGGCGTGGCGCGCACGATCATCTCTCCGTCCAAGACCAGCTCAAGGCGGAGCACGCCGTGCGTGGAGGGGTGCTGCGGCCCCATGGAGATCGTCATCTGCGTATCGAGCGGACGATCGACGACCTCAAATTGCGGCGGAAGAGTAGTAGCCATAATCAGGTAAGGCTGTACGGCTCGTAGCCGCGCAGCGGAAAATCTTTGCGCAGAGCGTGGCCCTCCCAATCGTCCGGCAGCAGTATGCGCCGCAGGTCGGGATGACCGTCGAAAATCACTCCGAACAGGTCGTAGGTCTCGCGCTCGTGCCAGTTGGCCGTGCGCCACACGCCCGTCACCGTCTGAACGTGCGCGTCCTCCTCGTTCAGCAGTACTTTCAGGCGCAGGCGATGATGCCGGGTCGTCGAGAACAGATGATAGTTGACCTCGAAGCGAGGCTCCTCTTCGGGCCCGCGATCCGCGCCGCAGATGTCAGCGAGGAAGTTAAATTCCAGTCCCGGCGCGGTCTTCAAAAAAGAGCAAGCGGCCGTGATGTGCTCGCGCGGGACGATGACCGTTACTTCGCCGAAGGCTTCTATGACCTGGCTGACCCATTCACTGTGTCCATGCTGCAACGCCGTCACCAGCGGCGACGGCGTCACGGCGTTAGCGGGCGCAGGCTCAGCCTGTGTGTCAGGACGCGCTCCTCCTGCTTGCTCGTTTTCTTGTGCCATCTTGGGAAAAGACTCTACTTTGCTCCCGACCCGAATCTGTTGCCGAAAAGCGTCGTTTGTCTAAAGAATTCTCAGGATGAGCGACGGCGCTCGTGCCGCGATGCGATGGTGTAGGGCCGCGACTGTTGCGCTGCGGCCTCATTGGTAGCCGACACGCCGGAGCCGGGCAGCGTGCCCGGCGGCACGGCCTCGCGCGCTTCTTCCGCCGGCACGTCCCGGCGGTCGCGCACGGACTCTTTCATGACCTTCTCTTGCAGCATCATGACGGCGTGAATCAGCATTTCGGGGCGCGGCGGGCAGCCCGGTATGTAGACATCCACGGGCACTATCTTATCGACGCCCTGCACGATGGCGTAGTTGTCGAAGACGCCGCCCGAGGTGGCGCACGCGCCCATTGAGATGACCCACTTGGGCTCCGGCATCTGGTCGTAGATGCGCCGTAAGACCGGGGCCATCTTGCGCGAGACGCGGCCCGAAACGATCATCACGTCGGCCTGGCGCGGACTGGCGCGAAAAACTTCGGAGCCGAAACGCGCCAGGTCGTTGCGCGAGCTGGTGGCGTTCATCATCTCTATGGCGCAGCAGGCGAGCCCGAAGGTCGCGGGCCACAGGCTGGACTTGCGCGCCCAGTTGATGAGCGAATCAAGCCGCGTCGTCAGAACTTCGGGTAAAGCTTCCGCGATTACGTTTTCGAGTCCCATAAAATCCTTCCGACTCGTTTTCCTCAAGCCGCCCGCCGCGCCGCGCTCCTTTGCGACCTTCGCAGATCGGTCAGCGCGCGAGCTTCCGCTTCGGCCTCGCGCCGCGCCCGCTCGCCCCAATCGAAAGCCCCTTTACGCAAAACGTAGACGTACCCGACCAAGAGCAGCAAGACGAACAGAATCATCTCCCAGAATACAAGCTGCCCTAACCCGTAGTCGGGCCCGGCTAGAGTCTTGAAGACCACGGCCCAGGGCACCAGGAAGATCACCTCTATGTCGAAGAGGATGAAGATCATCGCGATCAGGTAAAACTTGACGGAGAATCTCTCCCGCGCCGACCCCACTGGGTCTTTGCCGCATTCGTAGGGCATCAGCTTGGTGCGCGTCTGCTTGCGCTGCCCGACCATCTGCGACAACAGCACGTTGGTCACGGCGAAGCCTGCGGCCACGACGAAGATCAACAGGATCGGCAGATATGCCTTTAGCTCGAACACACAAACCCCCACGGACGAGCCTCTCTCTTCGTCGGCTCGTCGCTCGCGCCCCCTCGCGTCAGGGCGAAACGTCCCCGGTCTGGAGATTGAGAATCATGGTACAAGCTCATCGTAGTCGATGAAAGGGTGGCTGTCAAGCGCCCCTTCAGGCTGCTCAAAGCCCGGTTTGCAAAGGAGATTGACCGTCCGAAAAAGGCTATGTTACTGTTCCGCAAGAGCACTTCACCGGCCCTTTTATTCTGACGAAAAAGAGCGACTAGATCGGCACTGATCGAACGGCTGTGATCACGGGATTCAACACGGATGTAGAGTACGATGGCGTTACCTACCATGTGCAGACCGAAGATAAAGGATTAGAGTCTCCGCTGATCCTCTCGCTGGTCTACTCAGGTGGAGCCATACTTGCCAGCAAGCGTTCTCCTTACGATGA
>DASQYE010000122.1:0-3445 GCA_035639355.1 Pyrinomonadaceae bacterium | reverse complement strand
GTTCGCCAGATCAGCGCCGGAAAACCCTGGCGTGCCGCGTGCAATCCATCGCAGGTCAAGCCCCTCTTCCAGTTCGAGGCCGCGCGCGTGAACATTCAATATCGCTTCGCGCCCGTTGGCGTCGGCCAGGTTCACGGCTATCTCGCGGTCGAAGCGGCCGGGGCGCGTCAGAGCCGTGTCCAGGATATCCGGGCGGTTGGTTGAGGCTATGACGACGACGCCGCTCAGCTGCTCGAAGCCGTCCATCTCGACCAGCAGTTGATTGAGCGTCTGATCCTGATCGGCCGATGCGGAATCGTTGCCGCGCCCGCGCTGGCGACCCAAGGCGTCTATCTCGTCGATGAAGATGACGCAGGGCGCGAGCTTGCGCGCCTCCGCGAAGAGACGACGCACGCGCGCCGCGCCCAGGCCCGCAAACTTTTCTTGAAAGCTGGAGCCGGAGACTGACAGGAAAGGAGCGCCGGCCTCGTTTGCGGCAGCGCGCGCGAGCAGCGTCTTGCCGGTTCCGGGCGGGCCTGAGAGCAGTATGCCGCGCGGCGCGCGTCCGCCCAGTCGTCCGAATCTCAGGGGATCGCGCAGGAACTCTATGGTCTCCGAAAGCTCCTGTTTGGCCTCATCGACTCCGGCCACGTCCGCAAACCCGACCGCCTGCTTTCCGCTGGCGTCCTTAGGGTTAAAGTCGCCGCCGCGCCCTCCCATGCTGGCATAGATGCGCCACCCTATGAAGGCGAAGGCGGCGAGCGTCAGAACGGGAATCAACCACCCCATCGCCGTCGAGATGGGGCTCGGCTTCAGCGAGAGAAATTCCACGGGGACGTTGCTGCGCGCAAAGGCGGAGACTATATCCTGCTTCGCCGCATCGGTCGTCACGATGGCCTGCAAGATCGCGCCGTCGCGCCCGACGACCGTTAACAACTCGCCGTCGATGCTCACGGAAGTGGCAGCGCCCGATTCGCTCAGCGCGCGCAGCTCCGTGTAGTTGATATTGCGTACCACGGGCTTGTGTCGCGCGTAGAGCGTAAAGAAGCTGGCGACGACGAGCAGCAGCAAGAGGGCGACGGCGATGACGAAGCTTGGTTTCTGGGTATGGGGGAGCAGACGAGGCAAAGGGGACGGCATAAAATTCTCCTGAAGCCCTGCGACTTTAAGGGGGAAGCAGCAAGGGTATTCAAAAACTCAAAAAAGCAAAGAAGTCAGGGACTAGAAAGCGTCGGAGCTACGGAAGGAGCAGCCTGCACGCGAGAGCGTCATTAGATGACGCCTGTCAATTGAAATGCGCTCACGGGCTCGGAAGAGCGGCCAAGCGCAACCGTCACTCTCACTTTACCAGTCCGACCGCATGGAAGTCCAGTTTAAAGAAAAACCTGCGGCCCCGATTCATCCGGCCTCGAATCCGACCGGCGACCGCCAGGCGAGCCAGGACTTGACCCGGTGTCCATTCCGATGACGTGCGGGCTTTTCCGGTTGCCGCCTGCGGCCTATGTAAAGGGGGCGCGTGGGGTTTTGCTCTGAATTGAAACACCGCAAGAGAATATCCCGTGCCGTGTTTTAGTACAAAGCGCAGTTAAATTGACGAGCCGGTGGGCCATTGGGAGCCTCCCGGCCCCCTTTAAGTCTATATGAAGCGTGGCTTTAAGGAGTCGGCGGAGGTTTTTCGGGGCTGCTGGCACGGCCATTGCTCATGAGAGTAAGCAGGCGGGTTCAGCGGAACCGAAAAAATTTGAAATTGCGACGCTCAAGAAAAAAAGGAGATGGCGAACATGTTGTGGACAATTCTGGTGGTGCTTCTGATCTTATGGGCGCTTGGCGCTTTTGCCTTCCATGTAGGCGGCTTGATTCACCTGCTGCTCGTGGTGGCGCTCGTGGTCCTGGTCATCAATCTTCTGACTGGTCGTCGCACGGTGTAGCGGCGACTCTCTCAAAGGGTTGCTCTCGAAGGATGCGAAGGTTTCTAAGCAATAACTAAACTGGTCTAGGAACACTTGAAGGGGTTCAATCTCGCTCGCGCGAGAGTAAAAAAAGGAGACGACTGATATGTTGTGGACGATTCTGGTGGTGCTTCTGGTTCTTTGGTTGATCGGTGCGATTGGCGGCATCGGTGGTGGTCTGATTCACTTGCTGCTCGTCGTGGCATTGATCGTGCTGGTGATTAACCTGCTGACAGGTCGCCGGACGGTTTAACCTCAGACCTAAAAAAACTATAACTGAACAGTCGGGAGAAGGGGCCCGCACACGCAAAAGCGAGTGCGTAGTGCCCCTTCTCCCTTTTCATGCTCAAAAGTCAGCCAGCTTCAGATCGGGGGTCGAGACAATGCGTCCGACCGGGTAGAGGTTCAACTGCTGGTCCCAGTAGGGCGAGCGCTCATAAAAGAAACGCAGGCGCGCGCTCGGGCTCGCGGCAAATTGCGGGTCGCTCATGACGCGCCGCTCGAATTCTCGCCGCAGATTCTCGTCCGCTTTGAGCATATCCCGCGCCAGTTTCTCCAACACGTAATCCTCGCCGTACTCTTTCTGCTCGAAGATCGAGTTGAAGAATCCCCACGCGACGAACGAGTCGGGCGCTTGCGGCTCAAGCAGGTGCATAATGACGTGCGCCGCCGGCTGGGCCAGCGGCACTACGACCGAACCGGCTGGGAATGATCTCTTTTCGCGTACGAGGTTTGTCTTGAAGGTCGGCATCACTCGGCCCTCGAAGGGGGCGGAAGCCCACTTTGCATCGGTGAAGCGATAGCTTTCGACCTCTACGGTCGCGGGCTCGGCCAATCGCTGTAGGCGCACGCCCTGCGCCGCGAGCACGGCGATCACGTCCGTCCATTGCTGCGGCACTACGTAATAGAGGGGCGTCGCGACCGATTCAGTGACGCGGACTTCATCATAAAGCGGCACGGTTATATCCAAGGGCTTCGTGCCGAAGATGACGCGCACAGCGCCCGAGATATCGCTCAGCTCCGTGCGAGACTCCAGGGCCTTCAATTGGAAGGGCGTCGATTTGTCCGTCAGCTCGAACCTGAGTGGGTACGTCCTAGACGGGTCGTACCTTTGCCCCTCCGCTATAGCCTCTTCGTCGGCCTGACGCACGGCGCGAAGCAGCGCTTCCGTGTCACGATTCACCTCTTCGAGCGCGAATCGCAGCAGGTCATACGTGCCGCGCACGCGCGAGCGGTAATCCTTGAACATGTGCGTTTCGATCAGGAGCCCCGGACGGTTACGTATGGGCGTGTAGCCGGTCGAAAAGCGCGGCGTAGCGATGAAGCTGTCGATGCCCTGCGATAGGTCGCGGTTATCTCGAAACTCCAGATATGGACTGAGCAGATTGCCTGCCGCTTCTGTCGCGGGCACTATACGTCCGTCGAAAGCTGCGCGCTCCCAGGCGAGCACGGGCGCCGGCACGTTGCCGTGATGCTCGTACTGGTAAGTTATGTTGTAGCGGTAATCCGCGCCGTCC
>DASQYE010000121.1:0-5442 GCA_035639355.1 Pyrinomonadaceae bacterium | reverse complement strand
CGCGCGGCGGACGAGGTGATCGAAGGGAAGTTGGACGCGCATTTCCCCTTGCGCGTGTGGCAGACGGGGAGCGGGACGCAGACGAACATGAACGCCAACGAGGTGATCTCCAACCGCGCCATAGAGATCGCTGGCGGCGTGATGGGCAGCAAAAAGCCCGTTCACCCGAACGACGATGTCAATATGTCGCAATCGTCGAATGATACGTTCCCGACGGCGATGCACATCGCGGCCGCCGAGCGTATGAATAAGCTCGTCGCGGAAGTGCAGAAGGTTCAAGAAGCCATCGACGCCAAGGCCAAAGAGTTCGCGGACGTGGTGAAGATCGGTCGCACACACTTGCAGGACGCGACGCCTCTGACCGTGGGCCAGGAGATGTCCGGCTGGGCCAGCCTGCTTGAGCGCGATATAGAGCGGCTGCGCGTAGTCCTGCCGGGGCTCTATGATCTGGCCATCGGCGGGACGGCTGTCGGGACGGGGCTCAACTCGCATCCTGAATTCGGCGAGCGGGCGGCGGCGAAGATAGCAGAGTTGACGCGGCTGCCCTTCAAATCACACCCGAATAAGTTCGCGGCCCTCTCCGCGCATGACGAGATTGTCTTTGCCAGCGGCGCTTTGAAGACTCTCGCCGGCTCGCTCATGAAGATAGCGAATGATATTCGCTGGCTGGCTTCGGGGCCGCGCGCCGGCCTGGGCGAGCTGATCTTACCTGAGAACGAGCCGGGCTCTTCGATCATGCCGGGCAAGGTCAACCCTACGCAGAGCGAGGCGATGACGATGGTCGCCGTGCAGGTCTTCGGCAACGACGCGGCCATAGGCTTCGCCGGCTCGCAGGGCAATTTCGAGCTGAACGTCTTCAACCCGGTGATGATCCATAACCTGCTGCATTCGATTCGTCTGATCGCGGATGCCTGCCACGGGTTTGTAGATTATTGCATCGCCGGAATCGAGCTGAACCGCGAACAGATCGAGGCGCACCTGCGGAATTCGCTCATGCTGGTGACGGCGCTCAATCCGCACATAGGCTACGACAAGGCCGCGCAGGTGGCCAAGAACGCTCATAAGAAGGGCATATCCCTGCGCGAGTCCGCCATAGAACTCGGCCACCTGACGGGCGAAGAGTTCGACCAGTACGTCAAGCCAGAAAACATGACGCGACCATGAAGACAAGGGATGAGGGCGGAGGGATGAGGGATGAAAGAAGGATTATTCAACTTGAATAGCCACACTTTCATCCCTCACACTGCCGCCCTCATCCCTTGCTTTGCTGCGCATCCTGACGGGTCGCGTGCGCATCTAAATTGGTGCGGGCGCGCGTTGGATTTAGAGGGCTTGCGCGCTCTGGGGTTCGAGGTTGCCGGGGCGCGCCGGTTGTGCGCTTGCGCGGCGTTTCTCAAAGTGGGTATAGTGGGCCGTTTGGCGCTCTCGCGGGTTTGACGGCCGGTCGCGGCTGTGAGTTTCGGGGAGCGAAGTCAAGGAGATTAAAGATGGCCGCTGTTCTGGAAATGAAGAAGGCTCCGGTGCTGGAGGATTACTTCGGGATGCCGGATGCAGAGCTGAGCGAGCGTATCAGCGCCGCGCGGCGTGAGCTGGGCTCGCGGCTCGTCATACTGGGTCATCACTACCAGCGCGACGACGTAATCCGTCATGCGGACTTGACGGGCGACTCCTTCAAGCTCTCACGGATGGCGTCAGAGCGACCCGAAGCCGAGTTCATAGTCTTCTGCGGCGTTCACTTCATGGCCGAATCCGCAGACATTCTTTCGGCCGCTCATCAAAAGGTGGTTCTGCCGGATTTGGGCGCGGGCTGCTCTATGGCGGACATGGCTTCGGCGGAGCAGGTGGAGGACGCCTGGGACCAGCTCGCCGCAATCGGAATCCATACGCAGGCGCGCGTGCTGCCGATCACGTACATGAACTCGACGGCCGCGATCAAGGCTTTCTGCGGACGCCAAGGCGGACTGGTATGCACCTCTTCAAACGCCGTCCCGCTCTTTGAAAAGAGCTTGAAGGAGGCCGACAAGCTCTTCTTCTTTCCCGACCAGCACCTGGGCCGCAACACGGGCGTCAAATTCGGCATCCCCCTGGACGAGATGGTCGTCTGGGACCCGTTCAAAGAGCTTGGCGGGAACACCGAAGAGCAACTGCGCCGCGCGCGTCTCATCCTCTGGAAAGGCCACTGCTCGGTTCATGGACGCTTCCGCGAATGGCACGTCGATCAGGTGCGCGCGAGTGTGCCGGGCATCAAAGTGCTGGTACACCCTGAGTGTGTTTACGAGGTCGTGCAGAAGAGCGACCTCAACGGCTCGACCGAGTTCATCATCAAGACTCTGGAAGCCGCGCCCGCCGGCTCCAAGTGGGCCATAGGGACGGAGGTCAACTTGGTCAATCGCTTGATCGAGAGGTTTCCGGACAAGCACATACAGCTGCTCGCGCCCGATTTGTGCATGTGCGCGACGATGTATCGCATCGCGCCGCAGAATCTCGCCTGGGCGCTGGAATCACTCGTGGCGGGCGTGGTCGTCAACCAGATCAGCGTGCCCGAGGAGACAGCGCATTGGGCCCGCGTCGCGCTTGACCGAATGCTGGCAATTCAATAGAACAGTGACAAGTGACGAGTGACGAGTGACAAGCCTGGACAAGATAAAAGCTTGTCACTCGTCACTTGTCACTGCCTTTAGGGGGGCGGCTTTGGCTGATCCGAACGATCGCGTAGAGGAGAATGTTCCCGGCCCTTATTACGTCGATTCTCTATGCATAGACTGCGATGTGTGCCGGGACACAGCGCCCGATAACTTCACGCGCTCGGACGATCATGGCTATTCCTACGTCTTCAAGCAGCCGGACAACGAGGACGAGCGAGCGCTGTGTGAAGAAGCGCTCGCGGCTTGTCCGGTCGAAGCCATCGGCAACGACGGTTGAGCGTCACGCCCCGAAATTGTCTCTCATAGGCCGCACGGGATTCTATTGTAATCTCGCATGCGGCCCCTTGACCTTTCCGCATAAATATTTCGTATACCGAGCAGGGACGGGGAAAACTAGATAGCGATCTTGATCCAGCCGTCTTCAATAAGCACTTCGTAAGACTCGACCGGCGAGTGAGGGCGGTTGAGGCACTCTCCGGTGCGTATGTCGAAGCGCCAGCCGTGCCAGTCGCATTCGACCGTGTGGCCGCATAGATGACCGTCCGCGAGCGGAGCGCCCTTGTGGGGGCAGAAATTCTCTATGGCGTGAAACTCTCCGTCGATGTGGTAGAGTGCCAGCTCCGTTCCATCCGCCAGCTCGACGGTCGCGCCGCGTCCCTCGGGCACGTCCTCTGCGCGACCGACCGTAACGGTCTGGCCCTGCCGCTCAGGCTTTTTGAGATTGGCCGTTTTCGAGCTGAAAGATTGCATCGCGTGCGCAAGCGTAACAAATAGGCGGCGGGCGCGGCAACCGCGCAAGTTTTCACTCGCAAGTTTTCAACCGTCGCCCCGTTCTTTACCTCGGCCAGGGACGCTTCTGATCTCTCCCGGCGTCTATGGCCGCAAGTGAATGAATAGTAGAATAGAGAGGGAGAAGAAAAATGAGAAGGCATCTTATAATCATGACGGGCGTTTTCGCGCTCGTCCTTTTTTGTACGGCGCAAGCTTTCGCCGCAGAGATTACGGTTCGCGGACGGCTCGGGAGAACGGTCGAGGCGGGCGGCTGGCTGATCCTGACGGACGCCGAGAAATACCTTGTGCTCAACCCGCAGCGTTTTCAGCGCGAGACCTGGTTTCGCGAGGGCACGAATGTTGAGGCGACGGGCGAAACCAAGCCTGACGTAATCACGACTTATCAAGAGGGAATCCCCTTCGAGGTGCGAGTGATGCGCCCCTTGGACGAAGGCGCATCCGGCGGCGGCGGCCCGTTAACAACAGCAGCAGCAGGAGTCGCCTCCAGACGTTTGACGCGCGTACTCGTCAGCGGAGACGCGATAGTGCAGGCGCAGCCCGATACGGCCATTATCTCGATCTCGGTCATCACGCAGAACAAGCGCGCTCTCGACGCGCAACAAGAGAACGCGAGCCGCAGCGACGAGGTGGTGCGCGTCGTCAAGGCGGCGGCAGGCGCGGGCGCAGAGGTCAAGACGAGCGGCTACAACTTGCAGCCGATGACTGTCTACAGGGAGAACCAGCCGCCGACCATTACCGGCTACCAGGCGAGCAATAGCGTGACGGTCACGATGAGCGATCTCGCAAAGGTCGGCGCGGTGATAGACGCCGCGTCGCTGGCGGGCGCTAACAATATCAACGGCGTCTCCTTCACACTGCGCAAAGATCGTCCGGCCAAGGATCAGGCGCTCGCCGACGCCACGCGCGAAGCCATAGGCAAAGCGCAGACGATCGCGCAGGCCCTCGGCGGGCGCGTCGCGCGCGTCCTGGAAGTGCAGGAGGGCGGCGTCACGCCGCGACCCATCTATGAAGCAGATATGCGAAATCAAGCCGTGATGGCCAGAAGCACCGCTCCGACCCCGATTGAGGTCGGCACGCTCGACATTAGTTCGCAGGTGCAATTGATCGCCGAGATCGAAACGGCCCAGTGAGCTTAAAAGCAAGCCGAACCGAGGCGTAAGCGAGGAGTTCTTTTCGGGGCTCCTCGCTTACGCCTTTTGAGGCTCCGGGCCGTGGTCAAACTGGCGATTCTCTGTAAAGCGAGTATAATCCGTTTAAGTTCCCTTAATTGAATTTAGATAGTGGCCGGCGCGCTCGCCGCTTTACCCTTAAGTGTCTAACGGATTTCGGGCCGCTTCGGTCCCGCCCCGTCCGGCTTTGGCCCAGGGGCTATGTTTTCATTCTTGTCTCAGGAAATGTGGAGGAAGATCATGTCAAGAGACCGTTACGAGAGAGACGACGACGATACAGGCTATTACGGCGGCGGTGCGCGGCGTCGTGGTGGTGGCGGCGCTTTCGATGATCGCGGCGGCAGTGAGCGCGCCGATTATGGTCGTGGCGGAGGCTATCGCGAGCGGGATTACGGCTACGACGATTCGTACAGGGCCGCGCGCGGTCGCAGCTACGGGGGCGGCGAGCGCCAGGATTACGGGCGCGGCGGCTACAGCGGCGGTGAGCGCGCGGATTACCGCGACGACGACAGGCGCTACGGTGATTATCGTGTCGAGCGCGACGACGACCGCTCCTGGTTTGACGAGGGCCGCGACTACTTGCGGCGCACCTTCGGGGGACGCGAACGCTCCCGTGGTCGTTCGCGCTCGCGCCTGCGCTGCCGCGACATCATGACCCGCGATGTGACGGTCGCTACGCGCGACACTACCCTACAGGAAGTCGCCGCGATGATGCGCGAAGAGGACACGGGCATAATTCCCGTGGTTGACCGCGAGGACGCGCCGGTGCTCGCGGGCGAAGGCTCGCTCGAAGACGCGCCCAAGATCAATAATCGCACGCGCGGCGCGGCCAAGCT
>DASQYE010000120.1:0-5361 GCA_035639355.1 Pyrinomonadaceae bacterium | reverse complement strand
GGCGACTGCTTGAGAATTTTCGTGAGGTTACGCGCCGCTGCGGCCAGGTAGAGAGAGACGGCAAGGCCTGGGTCTCGTTTTGCCATAAGCGGAAGCGCGACCGCAAGCGACCCCCGCAGCGCACCGGCGATTTCGAGATTTACCATCGCAGGCTCTCAAGCTTCTACGATCCAGAACAGGTCTTCTTTCATCTTTTTTCCAAAGAGCCCGTTGCCTTCTGGCTCGATAGCAGCCGCGCAGAACCCGGACTCTCGCGGTTCTCCTTCATGGGAGGAAACGATGGCCCCCACAGCGAATCCGTTGCATATCGCATCGCCTCCACGGAACTGACCGTTACACAGGCCGGAAAAGTGCGACAGTCGAAACAAACCATTTTCGATTACCTTGACCGGAAACTCGGCAGTTTGCGCGTCCGCTCAGACGAGCTGCCCTTCGATTTCAACTGCGGCTTCGTAGGCTATTTCGGTTACGAGCTTAAAGCAGAGTGCGGCGCTTCTAACGGGCATCACTCTATGCTTCCCGACGCGGAGTTCGTGCTCGCCGACCGTATCATCGCGTTCGATCACCTGGAGCAGTGCACTTACTTGTTATGCTTCGATGAGAAAGGCGAGGCCCTGCGGGCCGAGCGCTGGCTCGGCGAGACAGAGCGGAAGCTGAGAGACCTACCGTCTTTGCCGGAGGTCGCGCGGGCTGCAAGCTCCGGCCCCGTGACCTTTCGCTTGAACAGATCGCATCAGACTTATCTAGACGATATTCGTTCATGCCAGCAACATATCAAAGAGGGCGAGACCTACGAAATCTGTTTGACGAATCAGATTAGCGCCAGCTGTAGCGTCGATCCCCTGGACTTGTATCGAAACCTGCGCCGCATTAATCCGGCCCCCTATGCCGCATATATACGTTTTAATGAGGCGTATATCCTCAGCTCCTCGCCGGAGAGATTCCTTAGAGCGGGCCTTGATGGATGGGTCGAATCCAAGCCCATCAAAGGCACCAGGCCACGCGGGCGAACCCCCTCGGAGGACGACAGTATTCGAGAAGAGCTGCGGAACAGCTCAAAGGATCGTTCCGAAAATCTGATGATCGTTGACCTGCTTCGCAACGACCTGGGCCGCGTCTGCGAAGTTGGCAGCATCCACGTGCCAACTTTAATGCAAGTGGAAACCTACGAGACCGTACATCAACTCGTCTCAACTATCCGCGGCCGCCTCTCAGGCGGTAGGAGCGTCATCGATTGCATCCGCCGCGCCTTTCCAGGCGGTTCTATGACGGGCGCTCCGAAGCTAAGGACGATGGAGATTATGGACCAATTCGAGCGCCAGGCCAGAGGGGTTTATTCCGGAGCGATTGGGTTCCTGGGGTTCAACGGGACGGCCGATCTGAACATAGTAATCCGTACGATCGTCATGACTCAGACCTGCGCCAACATAGGGGCCGGTGGAGCGATCGTCGCACTCTCTGACCCCGAGAGTGAGTTTCAAGAGATGCTGCTCAAGGCCAGCGCCCTTATCCAGGCCATCGCGCTGACCGCTCATGGTCGCTACGAGCAGTCACGGTATAGATCATTTGAAGAGCTTATTACGTTGAAAGGATCGGCCACCCTTTAAGGTGACGATCTCCATCTCGCAGTGATTATTGCTAGGGAGAGTTCGCAACGCATTTACTTCTCATCCTTATTTTAATTCTGCTGCCGGGAGCTTGCCCATATTTCACCGAGGGAGATCTTCCAGGATTGACGAAATCAGATGCGCTTTATGGCGGCCGGTCTGCGATTAAAAGCGAACAGGCGCGGCAGCCATGGTGGCCTCGCGCCTGTTCTGGTTCCGGTCAATGTCCTCACCCCATCAACCGGGAGGACGGAAAGATTCACCTTCCGCCCAAGTACTAATAGTCTACAGGCCGCTTCTCGCTTTCGCAACTTGAGCGCGCGACCCGTCCGGGTTTTACACGGGGGAGCGGCCGCTTATTCGATCGATACGGGGCACCTCTTTTTGGCGCGTCGCATAATTTTATGACCGTCGCGGGAACCTCGTCTTCCAGCGTCTCGCCCGCGCGAGCGCCGTCACGCCGGGCCCGGCCTTCAGTGGAGGAAGCTGCGCGTGGGGAGAATCCGGCTGGCGGCTTCGCCAGTTGCCTTGCAGATTACTCTCGTCCGGTATCCACTCGTCCGCATCCGGCGCTTGGGTGTTGCGCGCGGCCGCCTGCTCACCCTCCTGCATGTGGTCGTGCGTGTGCTCGTCCACGGTTGTGATGGTAAGCGACGTGCTGGGCAGAGGTGCGCCGCTTTCGTCAAGCACATTTTCCAGCGACAAGGTGTAGGTCGTATCGGGCTGAAGACGGGTGCGGCGATATCGGTGATGTTGTTGTTTAAGCCCTACTACTGGCCGGCGGTGAGGCTTAGTGTCTGACTAACGCGATTGAATAGCTAAGAGAAGAGTGAAGGAAAATCTACGCTACTGACGGTAGCCTTTGCTGCAAGACATTAAGGATGCTTTGGCAGACAGAAGGCAGGGCACAGTTGCGCGAGAGAAGTGCTGCATTAACTCCTGGTAAGAGATTGATAGTTTATTTCGGGTCGAGAAGGGGTAGGCCCCGTCAAGGTAGATCCGTGAAGCGCGCAGAATGTACAGCAAGCCCGGTAGAAGTGTTAAGTCCTTTTTTTGGAACCCGCGAACTCCCGGCCGGGAGCCGTCAATCGAGAGGGCTGAAAAAAATTGGTCGCGGGGAGCGTTACGTTTCTTCCCGGAAAAGTCACCCACAGACAAGGATAGGATTCAGATTTCAAACTGAACCGCTACCCTCATCCGTCAAGGTGATTTTCGCCATAGTCCGTTCGGCGTCATCGCTTCTCTTGCGATGTTTCATGCTTACTCCTCGCGGAGCCAGGACGTTTCACCCCTCGAACCAAGAAAGGAAGCAAAGAAATGCTCACCACGCGCTCCCTAATGCAAAGAATGCAGCCACTCCTCACAAGCAAGCGGGGCGCACTCTTGTCCCTAGCAGTATCGGCCATGTTTTTCACTGTCGCGCTCTGGCTGAGTACGGCGCGGGTAGAGTCGGCGGCCGGCGCACTCGCGGCCCCATTACCAACACCGGCACCTACCGTGAGCATTGACGTTCCCGATGAAACGCTCATCGGCGAAGACTTTCAGTTCCAGGTGAAGTTCAAGAACGCCGTCGCGACCGGGTACGGCCCATACATAGAGCTGTACTTGCCGGCCAGGGGTGCAGACGGCAATAGCCTGGGCCTGCAATGCGACGGCATCAGCTTCGTCAGCGCCGAAGCGTCTTTCGCTAATCCCCCGACAGTTGCACTCCCTCCGAAATACGACAGTCTTCTCAGCAACAGCTCGGGCAACATGCGTTGCCCTATTCCTTATAGCCTTCCCTTCGCGGGGATGACATCCGTCGGCGGAACAGCGCCGTCGGGTGATTATCAACTGGTGGTGATAGAGCTGCCTTTCGGTAGCTTCGACCCGAGCCAACCCGAGGTACTGGTCAACGTGAAGGCTAATTTGAGCGACCACGCTGACGTGAATACGCCGTTGACGATCTACGCTCGCGGCGGTTTCCGTTACGGGTCTGACGCACTGGATAACCACCCCGCAGACCTGCTGCTTGAGTCAGCCCTTACGTTCGACCAGACCACCCCGACCGTCTTCAAGCTCAAGAAGGCGTACCTGGGGCCGGAGGACGAAGCCGTCTCGGGGCCGAATTTCATAGGCTATTACCCGCTCAAGTATCAGCTCACGGCCGATATTGCCGATCAGCAAACCATCAACAAGCTGGTAATCACGGATAATCTTCCGGGCAACTTGCAGTTCGCGGGTAATGTTCAGGTAAAGATCAAGGGCAATAATGCTAACCCTGTGGCTGGTTGTGCGACAAATCCCGGTCTTAATGATGTGGAGATTTCAGCGCCCGCCCCGTTTACGCCGCCGCCGGGCGGGACTTTAACCGTCAAGCTGTGCAGCCCCATCGTAGGGTCAACGGCCCCGAACGATGTCGCCGTCACCTTTGACTTCTTTATCCCTGACAAGGACGCTAACAACAAGGACATTCTTGACAGCGATTGCAAAAATTCCCCTGTGTTTGTAAAGAACGACATCGCAGCGACGGGCGATTGGGACCCTATAGACCCGCGCGATCCTAATCCTGGCGACCCGGCGGGAACCACCATCCCCGTCCCAAGCAACCTGACCAACGTAGACCACGTCTTGCAGGCCAAGTGCGTGGCGATCCAGAAGAAGGTGGCACAACGGCTACCTGATACGGGCGGGCCGGGTCTCACCCCCGGCGACACGCTCAGGTACGAGCTGAACTTCCAAATCTCCGACTACAGGAGCATGGGGAAGATCACCATCACAGACCTTCTGTCGGATGGACAACTGCTCACGGGAGCGCCGACGATGACTGTCCTGGGCGATCAATTCGGCTCCTACACCAACATGACATTCAACGCCTCTACCTTTAGCGCAGCGGCTGACCTGAATTTAAGCTGTCCCAACCCAGGCGGGATCAAAGGCGGCATAAGAGTGACATTCAGGGTCTCAGCGGCGCTGGCTGCCGCCGCCACCGCATCGGGCGGCCACGCGAGGCATCAGAGCGGCATCTTGACGGGAGGCCATGCGACTGTGCCAACATCATCAACTCCGGCGCGGGGCCAGATAGTCTTTTACGCGAAGATTCAGAACAAATTCACATATCAGTACCCGAACACCGCTAAGGAGTTCGTGGACAAAGACGACCCGCTGAATAACTGCGTCACCATAGAAGCGCAGGTGTTCCAGAATGAAGCTAACCCGGCAACGGTTCCATCCATAGCGCTCGGCCCCACCTCGGACGGAAGCAGTACCCAGGTCAGAATCGCCAAGGCGATTCCTAAGAAGTCCGTCTACGCCGTCAAGCGCGGCAACTCAATAAACAGTCCAATAATCTGTGGGCCTGCTCCCAACACGGCCTGTCTTAATTTGCCGGGTACGCCCCAGGATGTGCATCCGGGCGATGCCGTCACTTTCCGCATCGAATACCCGATTCCTTCGGGCGATGCCGAAGCTCTCTCGATAGAGGACTGGCTGCCCTTGCCTGTCTTTGACGTTGGCGACCCGGACGCCACCCCGCCCTCATCAGCTCCGCTTTGGCCCACTGCCGTAGCCCCGTGTCTAGCTCCCGCCCCGTATATTCCCTTGCCGGGTATGGCCTGTCGTCTAACGTCATCGCAGGCGACGCCGGGTCACACGCTCGCGCCGCCTCTTTCGCTTGCGCAGGGGACGGCAAACAATCTAGTGTTCAGCTACGGGACGGTTGAAAACCCGCTCAACACGTCCAAGAAGATAGACCTTCTCTTTACTGTCACGGCGA
>DASQYE010000119.1:0-10389 GCA_035639355.1 Pyrinomonadaceae bacterium | reverse complement strand
TCCGGGTACGCGTTGATCTACTACGCGCGTATGCCTGCGGAGTTCGTCGTCGATCCGCGGGCGGCGAGTCCCGCCTGGATCGAATCGATCTATTTCAGCGGCATCACGTTGACGACCGTAGGCTACGGAGACATCGCTCCGCACACGACCGCCATGCGGCTGGTCGCGCTCATCGAATCCGCTTCGGGCCTGGCACTGATCTCGCTGGTCGTCACCTACCTGATTACAGTCTACTCGGCGTTGGAGCGTAAGCGCGCCGCCGCTCTCTCTTTTTATCACCAGGCGGAGGAGGGCGCGGACGTGGCCGGCTTCATCGCGCATCATTTCGTGGAAGGGCGCTTCTACGGATTGGACGCGACGCTCAGGCTCGCCACGCGCGACATACAGGGCTTACTGGAATCGCACGTAGAGCATCCGGTGATTCACTATTTCCATCCGGTGCAGGTCTACAAGAGCCTGCCTCGGATGCTCTTCCTGTTGCTTGAGAGCGCGGCCGTGATTCGCTCGTGCCTGGACGTTGACGAGTACAGAGAGATTTACAGTCATCCTGTGGTGCGCACGCTCGATGCCAGCACGCGACACGTGCTCTTTGAGCTGGATGCGTCGCTTGAGCTGGAAAGGCGGCACTCTCGTCGCGAGGAAACCTCTTACGAAGAGTCCAGGCGGTGGCGCGGGCGCTTTCTGGCGACCCTCCGGCGCTTGAGAGATACCGGCATCAAGACTCGCGCCGACGAAGCGGAGGGCTACGAGGAGTACCGCGCTCGCCGCGAAGAATGGGAGTCGAAGCTGCACCGCTTCGCCCTTTACCTCGGTTACGACTGGGACGAGATAACGGGAGACCGCGACCTTCGCTACGCCGCCGACGAAGAGATGGAAGAACCGCTCGAAGGCCCCAGGGATAAATAAGGAACGACGAGCGCTGTTCTCCTCTCTTGCGGCGACTTTAAAGCCGTCGGAAATCCGTGCGACTTTTCGGTTACATTTGATATTGACAGAATCAGGTGGTCGGGCGTATAAGCCACAGTAGCATTGGTTCAAGCTTCCGGGTCTGCGTGCTTCGCCGAACAGGCCCGGCCTCGTTTCATCACTAAGGGCAGCTTCCCTGTGTGCCTTCGATAGGTTGCGATTCGCCTCATCAGGAGACTTATCAGTTTGTCAGACCGCCATTCTTTACATTTCCTCTCATACCTCCTTTAACGATATGAGATTCATGCACGCCGACACTCGTTTAATTAGCCCGACAAAGCCCAGGAGCGAGTGCAATCTTCGACCTGATTGATGGTTTTCATACCTGTTCGGGGCGTTAGTAGACGAAAACAGTAGGGATTGACCTGGATTCTATTGACAATGTTTTCTGCACCAGAGAACTAATTCGGGACTACGCCATCGGCTCTGATCGCAGACGGGCTGCCACGTCAGATAATTCCTTGCAGGTAGTAAGCACCAACTATCAACAGAACCTGGCAAGATCATCAAAGGGCTGCTTTTTTCAGAGGAGGTATCAATGTCGGACTTGCATGGTGACATAGATTGGGAGGGGCTTCTTTTGACGATCAAGTATGGGAAATGCACTCCCTTTCTTGGAGCGGGCGCTTGTCACGGCGTGCTTCCTCTGGGCTCCAGCGTGGCCAGGGAGTGGGCGGAAAAGTATGAATATCCGTTGGATGATTGTAATAACCTGGCGCGGGTCGCGCAGTTTGTCGCCGTCGAACGTGGTGCGATGCGCCCGAAATACGAGATCAAAGAGCGTTTCGGAGATGTTAAGCCGCCCGACTTCACCGATCCTCTTGAGCCGCACGGCCTCCTCGCAGACCTTCCGATGCCCGTCTACATCACGACCAACTACGATAACTTTATGGTGCAGGCGCTCAGAGCCCGGAACAAAAATCCGAGGCAGGAGTTGTGTCGGTGGAACAGCGTCATCAAGGATCATCCATCGGTTTTTGAAGAAGAGCCCGACTTCAAACCGTCTGTCGAGGAGCCGATAGTATTTCATCTGCACGGTCATATCGAAGTGCCCGAATCGCTGGTGCTGACGGAGGACGATTACCTGGACTTTCTGTTAAGAATCTCCAGGGATCAGGATTTAATCCCCAAACGGATTCGGAGGGCATTCACGCAAACCTCGTTGATGTTCATCGGTTATCAGCTCGCCGACTGGAATTTCCGTGTCATCTTCCGCAGTCTGATTAGTTACCTGGAGATCAGCACCCGCGCCTCCCACGTCTCCGTGCAGCTCGTCCCCTTAAGCGATCAGGCGACCGATGGCCAGAAAGCAAAGGCGCGAGAATATCTGGACGACTATTATGAGAAACTGGAAGTCGATGTCTTCTGGGGCACGGGCCGCGAGTTCGTCGCCGATCTGCGAAAACAATGGGAGGGTTCCAAAGGTGGAAAGTGAATCACAGCCCTTTGTTGGCCCACGTCCCTTTGAGCGCGAGGATGCGGGAATATTTTTCGGGCGCGGGCACGAAGCCGATGATCTGCTGTCGCTTGTCATCGCCCACGCGATAGTTCTCCTGTATGCGCCGTCGGGCGCGGGCAAAACCTCGCTCCTCAATGCCAAGCTCATCCCGCTGCTCGAAGAGGAAGGACTCGAAGTCCTCAATCCGGCGCGCGTGCAGGGCCAAATTCCCAAAGACATCGAGATCGACAAGATACCGAACCTCTACATCTTCAATATCCTGGTCAGCTGGAACAGGGCCCGACCCGAGCCCCTGAAACTGGCCAACATGTCCCTCGCTGACTTTTTGAAAGGGCAGGCGCATCCCCTCAACCGGGAGGGGATGCCTTCACCCCGCGTCGTCATCTTCGATCAGTTCGAGGAACTCTTTACAGCATACCCGGAGCGGTGGAAAGAAAGACAAGCAGTCTTTGAGCAGATCAGCGATGCATTGGAAGCAGATCACCTGTTGCGGGTCGTCTTCTCCATTCGAGAGGATTACATCGCCGAGCTAGATCCGTATGCGTCTTCACTGCCGGATAAATTGCGGACACGGTTTCGCCTGGAGCGCCTGCGCGAGAGAGCCGCGCTGTCGGCCATCACGGAACCTTTGCGGGGTACGGAACGTCGTTTCGCCGACGGCGTGGCCGAACAACTGGTCAGGAACTTAATGAAGTTCCCCATTAAGGCCCCGGCCGGCGTGACCGAGGTCGTAGGAGAGTTTGTCGAGCCCGTTCAGCTTCAGGTCGTCGCCCAGACCTTATGGCAGAACTTGCAGACTTCGCAGGATAAAGTCATCACGCTCGACTACCTCAAAGCTTTCGGCGATGTGGATCAGGCATTATCAACTTTCTATGAGAGATCAATTCAACACACCGTCCAGGCGACGGGGGTCAAGGAAGGAGTGCTGCGCCGCTGGTTTGAGCGCGTTCTGATAACGGCCGCCGGGACACGCGGAACGGTTTTTCGCGGCTCGGCGGAGACCGGCGGCATCCCGAACGCCGCCGTCGATGAACTTGAGAATCAACACCTGGTCAGAGCGGAGCTGCGCGGCGGCGCTCGCTGGTATGAGCTGACCCATGACCGCCTTCTTGAGACCATACGGGTATCCAATAGCAAATGGCTGCTCGGACGCTCCGGGGCGGAACAGGCGCGCCAACGTCTGGAGGCCAGGGCGGCCGAGTGGGTTCGGACAGGCAGAAGCGACACGGGGCTTCTGGATGAAACCGAGCTGGGCGAAGCGGAACGCTGGCTGGCCAGCTCCGACGCCACCGAACTCAGTTATAGCGAGACGCTGATCGCACTGGTGGAGGCCAGCCGTGCGGCGATCGAAGAATCAGCCAATCAGCGCGAGCTTGCACAGGCCCAAGCCCTGGCCAGAGAACAAAGTCAACGGGCTGAGGCCGAGCGCGAGCGCGCAGAAGAACAGCGGCGACGCGTCCTGGAACAGTCTACGTCCGCCAAGCGTCTGCGCTGGTTGGCTGCCCTGCTCGCCCTAACGGCCCTATTCGCGATCGGGGCTGCAATATTTGCTAGGACGAAGCTGGCGGAAGTCAACGCCGCTAAGAACAGAGATAAAGTGAACCGAAAGGCCGCTGTTCTTCTGCTGAGCGGTGATGTGGAGGGGGCGTTGTCCACATACAACGAAGCGCTCAAGCTGTACCAGCAAGTTGGCGACCACGAAGGGGAAGTCGGTACGCTCATCCTTATCGCAAAAGCTTACAACAGCATGGATAAAAAGGCTGAGGCTGAGGAGTATTATAAGAAGGCAATAGAGATGGGAGAGAAGTCTCTGGGGCCATCCTCCTTCTATTTTGCCAGCAACCTCTCAGAAGTCGCACAGTTCTATCGCCTCCAGAAAAAGTTCGAGCAAGCTGAAAGACTCTACACGCGATCGCTGGAGGTGCGCGAGAGGGCGATGGGCGGGCGCGACAACAGGCTCGTCGCCAACAGTCTTAGCAGTCTGGGGACAACCTACCGCGAATGGGGTAAGGACTACGACGCGAAGAAGCTTCCAGATCAAGCGAAGCGGCTCTACTCGATGGCTGAACCGCGCTACGTAGAGGCGCTTGACATCCTGCATAAGGTACTGCCGAAAAACCATCCTGATATAGCGATGAGCGCTTACGGCCTGGCGCAGCTTTACTACCTTGAGGGCAAGGACGACAAAGCTCTGCCGCTCTTTGAAGAGGCAGTGGCGATTCGTCGGATAGTCCTTCCAAATCACCCTTTCCTGGCAACGACGCTGCAAGAATACGCCAAGCTGCTAAGGAAGCTGCAACGCATCGACGAGGCCAAAAAAATAGAAGACGAAGTTAAAAGGGTTCAGGAGAATCAGAGTTAACGGCAGACCAGCCTTTCACCGCACCCCTAAATGCCCCGGCCCGCCCTCTTCTCTAAATCCGCGTCTTGGACTTTCATGACGGCAAAGTGATAAATTACTGACCGAACAGTGAACAGTATTCGATTCATCCGATCAACCATTCCGATCACCACTTTTTGTGAAGGAGTAATGTCATGTCTACTGCGCAACCAGCAGCAAGCAATACGCCCCGCAAGTATCAGCTCTTCATCGACGGGAAATTTGTCGATGCCGAGTCGGGCAAAACATTCGAGACGCCGAACCCGGCCACGGGCGCAACGCTGGCCGAAGTCGCCGAGGCGGATAAAGCCGATATTGATAAGGCGGTAGCGGCCGCTCGCCGCGCCTACGAGGGCAAATGGTCGCGTATGAGCGCGCGTGATCGCGGGCGTCTGCTCTACAAGCTCTCGCAGCTGATCGAACAAAATTCCAAAGAGCTTGCCGCGCTGGAAACATCCGACAACGGCAAGCCGATCCGCGAATCGACCTACGTCGATCTTCCGCAGGTCGTCGAAAATTTTGAATACTTCGCCGGTTACGCCACCAAGATCGAAGGCGAGACCATCCCAGTGCCCGGCCAGATGTTCAACTACACGCTGCGCGAGCCCTTGGGCGTGTGCGGGCAGATCATCCCCTGGAACTTCCCGCTCCTGATGGCCGCCTGGAAACTGGCCCCGGCGCTCGCCGCCGGAAACACGATCGTCCTAAAACCCGCCGAGCAGACGCCCGTGACGGCGATGGAGCTGGCGAAGCTGATACAGGAGGCCGGTTTCCCGGACGGCGTGGTCAACATCGTGCCCGGCTTCGGCGAAACGGCGGGCGCGGCCCTGGCCTCGCATCCGGGCATAGACAAGATAGCGTTTACGGGCTCGACCGAGGTCGGCAAACTCATCGCGCGCGAGGCGGCGCAGAATCTGACGAAAGTCTCTTTGGAGCTGGGCGGCAAAGCGCCCAACATCATCTTCGCCGACGCAGATATGGAGCAGGCCGTCAACGGCGCGATGATGGGCATCTTCTTTAACCAGGGGCAGGTCTGCTGCGCCGGTTCGCGCCTCTTCGTCGCCGAAGAGATCAAGGACGAGTTTCTGGGTCGTTTTAAGGAGAAGGCGCAGAAGGTCAGGGTCGGCGATCCTATGGACGCGGCGACCCACATGGGCCCACAGGTCTCAGAAGAACAGCTCTGTCGCATCAAGGGCTACGTTGACATCGCGCGCGAGGAAGGCGCGACCGTCCTCACGGGCGGCGAGTCGCCGAAGCTCGAAGGCGATTTCCAGAAGGGATTCTTCTTCCAGCCGACCGTCTTCAGCGACGTGAAGAACCAGATGCGAGTAGCGCAGGAGGAGATATTCGGGCCGGTCACGTCCGCCATCAGCTTTACGGACGAGGACGATCTGATACGCCAGGCCAACGAGACCATCTACGGGCTCTCGGCCGGCATCTGGACGCGCGACATCACGCGCGCGCACCGCTTCGCCAAGGAGATTCACGCCGGGACGATCTGGATCAACACCTTCAACATGTTCAATGCCGCGTCGCCCTTCGGCGGCTTCAAGCAATCCGGCTACGGCCGCGAGATGGGCAAACACGCCATAGACCTCTACACGCACATCAAGAGCGTGTGGGTGGATTTATCCGGCAAGCCGATCGGGTGGTACAACTAAGGAACGGTCTCAAAGACTATCGAAGACCGCAGCGACGCGAAGAGGGGGGTTGGTGACACCGCTTTCCCTCTTCGCGTCCTTCTTATGTGCGCAGGGGAACACGGGCGAGGGCGCGGGCGGTTGCTACGGCTGCTGCGGCTGTCGCACGTTCTTGAAAGGCTGCGTCGCCGTGCTATCATGTCTTCGCTCTCCCATATCAAGACTTGCCGAGAAGGAGATGCAATGCGTTCGCGTCAAAAAGCAGCTTTTTTATTGTTCATCCTGTCCGTCGGGCTCTTTCTCACGGCCTGCCCGAGCCGTGAAACGATCTCTAAGATCAACGCCGATCCGGGGCGGTACAGGGATAAGGAAGTAGCGGTCGCAGGGACCGTGACGGACAGCTACGGGCTGCTCGACATGGGCATCTACGAGATAGATGATGGGACTGGGAAGCTGCTGGTCGTAACACATCGCGGGCTACCGTCGCGCGGCTCGAAGGTGGGCGCGCGAGGGCGCATCTACACGGGGGGCAGTTACGGCGGCAGGAGTTATGGCACTGTGCTCGAAGAATCTGAACGTCGCGCCGCGAAGTGATGAACCAGGATAAGGCGACGGGCGGCGCGGGCAGGACTTTGGTACGCAGCCTTGATGAACAGTTCGCGCGTCTGCACGCTCGCTCCTGCGCGCTTCTCCTGCTTCTTCCGGCCGAGCAGCTTTACAGCCAGCCGCGCCGGACGAACGGCGCTCTCCTCTCCGCCGTCTCCTGCGGAGAGCACCTGTTGCGCAGCGCCGCGGCGGTCGAGCAATCCTTCGGCGGCATCACCGCGAACCTGTGGGATGATCCGTTCGAGTGGACTTTGCCGGAAGCGCTCAAGACCACGGCGCTCGTCGCAGAGTATTTGAATGAGGTCGAGGCGACGAGGCAGCGCGGCTTTGCGCTCCTGACCACGGACGGCGACCTCCGCAAAGAGATCGCTCTTCCGTCGGGCGAGATGCAGACGCTCTGCGCGCTATTGTTGGAGACGCTGGTGCGCGCGGCACATCATCAGGGACGCGCCTTCGCTTCGTTCAGGCTCTTCTCCGACTCGCGCCTGCCACAAGTGTAGCAGCGCGTCTGAACTTTCCGAGGCCGGAAAGCGTAAGCTCCTCGGTGCTGGTTTTTATCTGCATAGCAGTTCATCCCTTGTAAGGGTCTTTCGCAATGTTTTGTCCTCAATGCGGCCAGCAACAGATATCCGATGAGACGCGCTTCTGCTCGCGCTGCGGGTTCCCGCTAAGCGGCGTGATAGGTCTGCTCGCCAGCGGGGGCGTGCCCGCCGCGAGCGAACCGAGCGGGTTACGCGATAAGAATTCGCCGCGCCGTAGAGGCTATCGCCAGGGCTTTCTGATGCTGCTTATCGGAGCTATCCTGACACCAATCCTGGCCTTACTGTCCGACGTTGGCTTCCCCGAAATCTTCGGCCCGCTCAGCGCCATAATCTTCTTCTGGGGCGGAATCATCAGGATGATCTACGCGCGCATATTCGAGGAGGCAGCGCCGCATGGGGCGCAAACCCAGCTTCCCGCCTACACCCCGCCCGCAAACCAGGCTCAGTTCGGAGCTGGCGCGCGCCAGTCCGCGCTGCCTCCACAGCGAAGCGCGCCCGTGACGGGTTGGCGACAACCGACCGACACCGCCGATATGGCATATCCTCCGAGCGTCACGGAGAACACCACCAGGCTGCTCGACGACAAGGCTGACCCTCCAGGGCGCTAAGGGGCTCGCCGCCTTCGATCGCCGCGCGTTCTATTCTGACGGCAAAAGTTAAACAGTAGATGGGCCAGCGCGACGTTAACAAATCGAACGAAGCGCCGCTCGCAGAGCGTCTTCGTGAGCGTATCAGGCGCGAGGGCGCGCTTACTTTTCGCGACTGGATGGCGGCGGCGCTCTACGACGCGCAAGGCGGCTATTACTGCCGACGCGACCGCGTGCGCTGGGGGCGCGCCGGCGATTACCGCACCAGCCCCGAGCTGAGCCCCTTATTTGCCGCCACCTTCGCACGTTATTTCACGGCGCTACACGCGGAGCTGGGCTCGCCCGAAGTCTTGACGATCATCGAAGCGGGCGCGGGCGCAGGCCACTTCGCGCTCGGCGTGATGGAAACATTGCGGCGCACGTTCCCTCACACCTTCACCGTCACCCGTTACCTGATAGACGAGGCAAGCGAAGACGGGCGCGAGCGCGCACGCCTTCGGCTCGCGCCCTACATGGAGCGCCTGGAATTCGTCCGGCTGGACGCGGTAGAGACTCCTCTCGCCAATGGAATCATATTCGCCAATGAGCTGCTCGACGCCTTTCCGGTTCATCGCGTGCGTGTGCGCGGCGGCCGTCTACTGGAGTTATACGTGGGCCTGGACGAGGCCGGGGATTTCAGTTGGGCTGAAAGAGAGCCGAGCACGACGCGCCTGGCCGCATACTTTGAGCGCGTGGGCGTGACCTTGAGCGAAGGCCAGGTCGCGGAGGTCAACCTCGAAGCGCAGGACTGGCTGGCCCTGGCCGCTGCAAAGCTTGGGCGCGGCTACCTCATTTTGGTCGATTACGGCGCGCAAGCCCCCGCGCTCTATCAAGCATCGCATCGCGGGCAGGGAACTTTGCGCGCCTTTCATCAACACAAAAGCGCCTCAGACCCGCTCGCTCGACCGGGCGAACAAGACCTGACGACGACCGTCGATTGGACGAATATCATAAAGGCGGGAACGGAGGCCGGACTCCGCGTCGTCAGCCTTGAGCGACAGGACAAATTCTTACTGCGGGCCGGGCTGCTAGATCAATTGAGGCTGATGACGGCCGCAACGGATAGCGAAGCCGAAGCCATAGCCCTGCGCTCAAGCGTGCGCGAGTTGATCCTGCCCGGCGGGATGAGCGAAAGCTTTCAGGTGCTCGTTCAAAAAACCGGCGATGAGTGATAATGGCGATGACGGCGCGCGGCGAAAGCGTCATCTCTTCTCTTTACCCCCGGCCTTCAAAATAAGCCTGGTTAGAGGGCATTCATGGGCTGCGCATTTTACGGCCAGTGCGTCTTGACCTCTTTCGGCAGGCCCAGATTGCGCCGCGCCTTCTGCTCGTAGGGGCGCGCCGGGTTGGTCATGTACAGGCCGCAGCAACGATTACAGATCGGCATACGGTTATTAAGAATGTGCTTGCGAAATTTTACGGCCATCTCGGAGTTGAAAGACTCCATCAGGCCGTCTCGAAAGACGTTGCCGGCGACGATGTCAGGGTGGCCCGGACAGAAGATCAAGTCGCCATTGGCCTGCACGCGAGCCCAGTAGAAGGGCATAAAGCAGCTTTCGTTTCCGAACGTGTTGGAGTAATCGGTAAACCAGTCCGCGAAATCTTTGCCGCGCAGGTGGTCGGGGCCCGTGACCGCGTAGGGTGGAAGAAGCCTCAAACGCTTACGGCGGAGCAGGCGATTGAGCCTGGCGGTCGCGTCGCTGTAATCATGCTTTTCATGCCCTGGGGCGATCCAGCCGCGCCACGCTCCCGAAGATTTTATGCCGAAATGCTCCTCCAAATGTTTCTCGTAGGCTAACCCTGCCTCCTCCGGCATGAAATACCGCAGATTATAGTTGAGGGCGAACGCGCCGAAATCCTTCGCCACCTCAAAAGCCTTCTCGATCACGTCCGTAGTCCATTCGCACACGACGACGCTCATGACGACCAGCGGCAGCGGCATCCCGAGCCTGCGCCTGAGATCGAACAGAGCGGTAATTCCTTCTCTGGTCTGCTGAAACCTGCCAGGCCCGCGAACCCTGTCGTGCGACTCTTCATCGCCATCGACCGATAGGATGAAGGCCAGGTTCCTGACGCGGGCCAGGTGCTCAAGATGGTCTTTCATCAGAGTGCCGTTGGTGGTAATCAGCACGTCGAACCCGCGCTCTCCCAAAATATCCAGCAGCGCGTC
>DASQYE010000118.1:0-12137 GCA_035639355.1 Pyrinomonadaceae bacterium | reverse complement strand
ACGCGCGCGCGTTTCGCTTGATGCGCGGCTCGCGAATCTGCTGGCGCTGACTGCCGGGGCCGACGCCTCCATCGACAAGGTCAAGCTGACGATCAAGGGCGTGCGCGCCGAAGTGCTTTTGAAAGTCCGCCTGGATAACGTCGCCGCCATCATCGATCGCACGCTGACGACCATTGATCGCAATCCGCAAATCTTTGAAAAACTGTTGCAGAGCGTGGATAAAACGGTCGGAACCGTCGGCGGCGTCGCCAACACGGCGCTGCAACCGGGCGGCGTCGCGAGCCAGGCCGTCGGAGCAGTCGGCCAGACCTTGAATAATGTCACCCAGCCGAACGGCCTGCTTAGTCAAACCGTCAATCAATTGGGCCAGACCGTTCAGCGCACGGTTGATCGCGCGGGTAATCTGGTCGAGCGAACGGTTGATAATACGGGCAAGGTGCTCAGTCAAAGAACGGTCGGAGATGTCTCCGGCCTGAGCGTCCTGAGCGAGACCACAAACGCTGCCGGCCAAACGCTGCGCCGCGTCACGGATACATCGGGCGCTGTGATTGAGCTGACGCTCGACGCCGCAGGGAAAGTTATAGGCTCGCGCGTCGTCAGCCAGGCGAAGCCGTAGCCCGCGTTAAAGCAGGCGCGCGCGCGAAGCGTCTCTCTATCTGAAAAGATCGCGCGGGAAGGCGGGAATCACCATGGCGGCGACGGCTGCACCCCCCTGGGGAATAGCCAGCCGCCGCCTGAAAGTCTGACCGGCGATGCGCCGTCTCTCGCCGTGCATCGCCATGTCCTATAGTATTTATTGCCTGCCGGGATATTTTAAGGATCTCTCAAACAGCTTCTAAAGCCTTAGCGCTCATCGAAGAGCGCCAATCACCGACGCATCCACTCACAGAGGGTTTCGAGAATCTGCAACTCGCCGCTCACGTATGCGTGTAATTGACGGCCGACGCGGTTTCCGTCGGCCGTCCTGGCCCGGTTGCGCCTGTTTGGTGCTCGCGTGTATGCTTTCATCATTCATTGAAGCCACCGGACGCCGGCTTCATCGCAAACGAATAGCAAAAGAAGAGTTTTTATCGCCGTGAGCGCTAATCTCAATCTCGCCAGCCAGCCTTTTCGCAATCGCGCATTTCCGTGGACGGTGACGGGTATAATCGCCATTGCCTCTTTCTTAGCGATTATCTTAATCGTCAGCCGGGCGAGGGAGACCAACCGTCAGGCCGTCCTTGTGGCGAACGACGTTAATACTCTGCGCTTGCAGGCCAATGCGCTCAAGCTTCGAGCCGAGGAGGTAAAGGCCGCGCTGACGCCGGAGCAGAAACAGCTGCGCGACGCCGCCGAGCTGCTGGTCGAGCGGAAGCGATTCTACTGGTCTCGCCTCTTCGCCGACCTGGAAGCGTCTCTGCCGGCAAACGTTCGTGTGACTCGCATCAGCGTCCGCGATGTAGCCTCGCAGGGCGGACGCACATCCGCCGAGCTGGAGCTGCAAGTGGTCAGTAAGAATCCGAATGACGTGACGGGTATGATTAGCGACATGAGCCGCACAGGGATTTTTGAAGCGAACCTGCTGGCGCAGAATCTTCAGAGGGGAAGAAACGAAACGGGTACGGAGTCAACCCTGCGCGTCATCTACAGGCCGAGCGCGGGCGCGCCCGTGAGCCCTCAGGGCAGCAGCAATATCGCAGCCTCAGCCACGCCGACCCGAATCGGCGGGGCGCAGTAGTTGTAGCAAAGTAATAGAAATGAGCGACCCGAATAGTTCCGGCAAAGTGGCTGATCCGAAAGCGCCTTTGAAGCAGGCGCGGCGCGAACAGGTTCGCGTCCAGATAGACAAACTGCGCCTGTCTCGCCAGCGCAGCATGTTCGGGCTGGCCGAGCTTGCGGGCTTTGCCGCCAGCCTGCTCCTGTTAATAATCGCCGTCTTCGCCTACCTGTACTTTCTAGTCCCGGCCTACTCGCGTCTCTCTGCGCTGCAACGCGAGCGCACGCTCTTGCAGGAGCAGCTGCGCGGCGCGCAGGAGGGCATGACGCGCAATACGGACGCGCAAGCCACGGTCGAAGAGATCAACTCAAGCGTGGAGAGGTTCGAGAACGATCGGCTGCCTTCGCACAATGAAGGCCGCATGAGTCTCTACACCGCTTTGAACCAGATGATTCGCAGCAATGGCTTGCGCAATACGGCCGGCCCGACCTACATCGCGCTCGACCCTCTGGGGTCAGAGCAGCAGGGGCGCGGCGCGGCCACGGCGGCTTCAAATAGGCCCGGCATCTCTAAGTGGCAGAGCCTCTTTCCGGGCATCGGCGTCAGCGTGACCGTCGAAGGGCAGTACGCGAATCTGCGACGCTTCGTGCGCGACCTTGAAGCGAGCAATCAATTCATCGTCATCAACGGCATAGAGCTTGAGAAGGCCAGTAATACGGACGAGGCAGCGGCAGCGGCTGCGATGGCCGCTCCTCCTGCTAATCCGGACGCGCCGCCCAGGGCCACGGCGGCGCGCGGAACGCTCGTCAGCCTGCGCGTTGACCTGGCCGCTTACTTTCGGCGCGGCGCGCCCGTTGAAACAGCGCCGACCGAAACGCGTTGAGGCTGCCCGTCTCTCTCTCTCGGGGTGACTTATGGCTTTATTTGAAGGGAAAACTCCATCGGAGCGTAACAAGCTGATCGCGGCGATAGCGCTCGGCGCGCTCGCCCTGGTGGCCCTCTCCTACATGTTCTTCGGTTCGTCGTCCAGCCCGCAAAGAGCTGCGAACGCGAACGCCAGAAGACAGGGCGCTGCGCCGACGACGACGGCAACCGGCAGCACCAGAACCGTGGCAGCCCCGAGCCAGGTTCCCGAAGAATTGATGATGCCGCGCCCGATAGACATAAACATGTCGCTGCCCGCCGTGCCCGAGGCCGGACGCAACATCTTCGCTTTCTATACGCCGCCGCCGCCGCCCGTAAGACCCTCGCCGCCGCCGCCCGAACCATCGCCCATTCCACCTCCGCCGCTAGTAGTCTCTTCCATTTCGCCCGCCAGCGTCTACGCTCGCACGGGCGACTTTACGCTCGAAGTCACGGGCGACAAATTTACGCCGCCGGTTCGCATCTACTTCGGCGACAGCGAGCTCGCCACGCGCTTCATCAGCCCGCAGCAACTCTCCGCGACCGTGCCCGCCCCGCTGATCGGTTATGAAGGCGAGCGCCAGGTCAGCGTGCGCACCAGCGACGGACAGTTGTTCTCGAACACGGCATCGCTCAACGTCATGGCCGCGCCCACGCCTAACTACAGCTTCGTAGGCATTATCGGCGATAAGCGTTATAGCGATACGGCCATCCTGAAAGACAAAAACAGTAAACAGCTGTTGAATGTGCAGCGCGGAGATGTCGTCGGCGGGCGCTTTCGCGTCACCAGCATCTCGGAGCGCGAAGTGTGGCTCACCGATACGTCGCTTCGTATCAAACACACACTCGCTTTCGAGGGCGAAGCGGGGCGCGGCGGCGCTCAGCCGCCATATCAACCTCCGCGCCCGCCCGTAGATAGAGGTGATGACGTGCCGCCGCCGGATGAACCGGAGCCGGAGGAAGATCAGCCTTGAGGCTGTCAAGAATATGATGTGCGATTCATCTCACGAACGGGCGCGAGGGCGCGTCGAGGGCGATTCGCGACGGCGTGGAGAGCAGGGCTACATGCTCGTCGCGCTCCTCGCCGTGATGACGATTATCGCGCTCATGCTCATCACCGTCGCGCCCAACATTCGCCAGCAGGCGCAACGCGAGCGCGAAATAGAAGCCATCTTTCGCGGCGAAGAGGTCGCACAGGCCATTCGTCTCTACGTCCGCGCCAACGGCGGGCAACTGCCGACTTCTATGGATCAACTGCTGGAAGGCGTCCCGCGCGGCACGCAGAAAATTCAAATCCTGCGCCCGGCGGCCGCGCGCGACCCGCTCACTAACGACGAGTGGCGTCTCGTCAGGCCGCGCACACAGCAGCTCATAGAATTTCAGCGCAAGGTCATGTTGTACGCCGGCGGAAACGTTCCGCCGACGCGCGAGCCAAGCCTACAGCAATTCGTCACGCAGATGATGAGCCTCGTAAACACGGGATCGAACGACACCGCGACGGAAGGCGAAAGCGATTCGGACAGCGGCATCGGCCCGTTCATCGGCGTCGCCAGCCGCAGCAAACGCGATTCAGTCATCAACTACTACGGTATAAACCGCCACGATCAGTGGGTCTTCACTCCTCTCTTCCGCTGATGCGCCGGACGCCGCGCGCCTCTCTCTTTCCATCAATCTGCAAGAGCGCTTTCGCCAGCCGCGCGCTCCAGAGAGCATGATCGTTTGCGCTGGAGCGCCGCTTAAGTTTTAATAAATGCATGCCGCCGCCGACTCGGTTTTCAAATTCAGCGCGCGCTCATCGATGACGACGAAGGTTGACGCGCGCAAAAAAATATTCAGTAAGGTGAATAAGTTATTGACATCTGCTCGCTTTGAGTTTATATACCAACATGTTGTGCGCCGTTCACTCTAGGCCACAAGAAAAAAGTTGACACACTATCTTGTGGTCGCAACCACTAAACTGAAAAGGAGCAGCAACAACTTATGGCAACTAAAAAAGGTGGAAGCAAGGGCGGCTCGAAGAAAGGCGGCGGCGGCGGCTCGAAGAAGGGCGGCGGCGGCTCGAAGAAGGGCGGCTCCAAGAAGGGCGGCTCCAAGAAGAGATAACTCCAACCCAACCGTACTAGGAACAACAACAACCTTTCACCGGCGCACACAAAACTTTCGGCCATTGGGGCCTTTAACAAAGGAACGGCGAATGCTTCAAGCGAAGCGAGCCGTTCCTTCTCTTTTCTTGCATGGCAGACTACTTCTTCGCTATGCTCGCAGTCCCGCTAGATGAAGAATTTCGGCGCGACGGATTTCGGGTCATGGAATCTGAAACCTGCAATCATATTCGAGGAGGTAGTGAGGTGGCGAGAGAAGTAGATGAGAGGCCCTGGGGACGATATGAAGTCTTAGAAGAGGGCGACCGCTATAAAGTTAAAATCCTGGAAGTCAAACCGGGCGCGCGCTTGAGCCTGCAACGCCACGCGCGGCGCGGCGAACACTGGGTCGTCGTCACGGGCACGGCCGATGTCGTCTGCGGCGAGCAGCATTTACGCCTCAAGGAAGGCGAACATATACACATCCCCCCTGAAACCAACCACCGCCTAGGCAATTCGACGGATCAACCGCTCGCACTCATAGAAGTCCAGCTCGGCGACTACCTTGGCGAAGACGATATAGTGCGCCTCGAAGATGATTACAAACGGGAAGGAAGCAAGCCTTAGGCAAGGAGTCCGGCGGAGCAGCTTCTCTTCGCCGGACTCCTTGCTTATCGATTCAAGCCTAAAGCTCGCGCGCGGCTTTCCTTCCGCCCTTTTATATGCTTTCAGTAGCGCTGGTCGAGCCGGAGATTCCACCAAACACGGGCAACATCGCTCGCCTGTGCGCGGCCATGCGTGTGCCTTTGCATATAGTAGGCGCGGCAGGCTTCCGTCTGGACGACCGGGCCGTGCGCCGCGCCGGATTAGACTACTGGCCGGAAGTCTTGCTCTATCGGCATCGAGACCTGCCAGCACTCTCTACGGCGTTGCCTGGCGCCCGCTTCGTCTATCTCACGACGAAGGTCGAGAGGCCGTACACGGATTGGCGTTTTGGGGCTGATGATTGTCTGGTCTTTGGCCGCGAGACGCGCGGCCTGCCCGAAGAGCTGCTGCGCTCGAATCGCGAGAGCTGCCTGACCATTCCGATGCTCAACCCGAACGTGCGCAGCCTCAACCTGGCGACCTCGGTTGCAATCGTACTTTCAGAGGCGCTCAGACAAACCGGCGCGTTTAAAAAGCAGGGGTAAAGGCCGCGAAGGATAAAGGCGTGGCTATTTAATCCTGAGTAATTACGCATTGATCCCTCTTCCTTTTCCGCTTCGCCGTTCACTTCCTTCGTCCTTTCACACGCACATGGTAAAATAACCGTTTGCGAATCGCGCCAGATAACATGACCGTTTCATCTATGTAGGGGAATATGAGTCAAGAAAGAAAAGACATACGCAATATAGCCATCATCGCACACGTCGATCACGGCAAGACTACGCTGGTTGACGCGATGCTCAGACAGGCCGGGACGTTCCGCGAGAACGAACAGGTCAGGGATCGCGTGATGGACTCGCTCGACCTTGAGCGCGAGCGCGGTATTACTATCATGGCCAAGAACACGGCCGTGCGCTACGGCGACGTGAAGATCAATATCGTTGACACGCCGGGGCACGCGGATTTCGGCGGCGAGGTCGAGCGCGTTCTCAAGATGGTGGACGGCGTGATGCTCCTGGTGGATGCGGCCGAGGGGTGCTTGCCGCAGACGCGCTTCGTGCTGCGCAAGGCTTTGGAGGCGCGTTTGCCGACCATCGCCGTCGTCAATAAGATCGATCGCCACGACGCGCGCCCGGCCGAAGTCGTGGACGAGATTTACGAACTGTTTCTGGACCTGGACGCGACCGACGAGCAGATCGAGTTTCCGATCCTCTACGCCGTCTCGCGCGACGGTGTGGCGAAGAAGAGCCTGGACGAGGACTCGCGGTCTTTGCGCCCGCTCTTCGATCAGATAGTCGAGACCATACCCGCGCCGCGTGCCCTGCGCGACGACACCTTGCAACTACTGGTCGCCAATCTGGATTACGATGCTTATGTCGGGCGGCTCGCGATAGGCCGCATCTTCTCCGGCGAGATCGCCGTCGGCGACCAGGTCGCCATCGTCAGGCGCGACGGCGTTGTTGAGAAGACGCGCATCTCTCAGCTCTACGTCTTCGAAGGGCTCAAGCGCGAGTCGGTCGAGCGCGCACGCGTCGGCGAAATCGTCGCGCTCGCCGGGATGGAAAACATAGAGATCGGCGAGACGATAACGAGCGCGCTCAACCCGCAGCCTCTTCCCGTCATAGCGGTTGACGAGCCGACCATCTCCATGATCTTCAGCGTGAACAACTCGCCGTTCGCAGGCCGCGAGGGGCGCTTCGTCACCTCCCGCCAGATCAAGGAGCGGCTTGACAAGGAGACGCTCGGCAACGTCGCCATCCGTGTCGAGACAACGGAGTCGCCTGACCAGTTCAAGGTTTCGGGGCGCGGCGAGCTACAGCTAGCCATCCTCATAGAGATGATGCGCCGCGAGGGCTACGAGCTTCAGGTATCAAAGCCGGAAGTCATCACCCGCGCCGAGGGCGGCAAGACTTTGGAGCCCATCGAGCAGGTCGTCGTAGATTGTCCGGAGGAGTTCATAGGCGTGGTCACGGAGGCGATGGGGCGGCGCAAAGGGCAGATGATGAAGATGGTCAATCACGGCACGGGGCGCGTCCGCTTGGAATTCGAGACGCCGTCGCGCGGCCTGATCGGTTTCCGCAGTGAGTTTCTGACGGAAACCAAGGGGACTGGCCTTCTTAATACTCTGTTCCTGCGCTGGGGCGAGTGGCAGGGCACGATCCGTGGCCGCTCTACGGGGTCGCTTGTCTCCGACCGCGCGGGCGAGACGACGACCTATGCGCTCTTCAACCTACAGGAGCGCGGAACGATGTTCCTTCGTCCGGGCATGAAAGTCTACGAGGGTATGATTATCGGCGAGAATGCGCGCGCCGTCGATCTGGATGTCAACGCGATCAAGGAGAAGAAGCTGACGAACATGCGTGCGGCGAGCGCCGACGAAGCGATGCGGCTCGTGCCCGTCAAAGACCTCTCGCTCGAACAGGCGCTCGAATTCATCGCCGACGACGAACTGGTCGAGGTCACGCCGCAAACCATACGCCTGCGCAAGCGCGTCCTGCGCGCCAACGAGCGACCTAAGAAGAAAGAGTCTTGAAGAGTTTTACATCCGCTGGGGCCATGACGTGCTATGAAAAATGAGATTGATGTCATACGCGACCTTGCGAACAAATTCGCGCAGGGCGGCATCGATTACATGCTGACCGGCTCAATGGCTATGAACTACTACGCACAGCCGCGCATGACGCGCGACATCGATCTGGTCGTGGCCTTAGATTCAAAGGGCGTAGAGATAATCACGGAGTTGTTCAGTCCAGACTACTACGTGGCGCGCGAGGCGATCATCAACGCCCTCGCCCGCGAATCAGTTTTCAACCTCATCCACCAGGAGACAGTCATCAAGGTGGATTGTATAGTCCGTAAAAGCAGCGATTATCGGCGACTGGAATTCGAGCGGCGCAGGGCCGTCAAGGTTCAGGACTTCACCGTTTGGGTCACGAGCAAAGAGGATTTGATTATCTCGAAGCTCGATTGGGCGCGGGATTCACGCTCCGCATTGCAGCTCCGAGATGTTAGAAATTTGCTGGCGACAGGTTATGATGACGACTACTTGGAAAAGTGGACGCGAGAGCTAGGCTTGTATGATTTATGGCAAGAGTGCTTACATGAATGATACCCCGCCTGAAGTGGAAGCATTGGTGCGCGCGATGATGATGGCCCGCTCCGGCGAGGAGCGGTTCGTCATGGGGGCGCTGATGTTCGATGCCGCACGCGAATTTGTCATCGCGTCGCTGCCGCGGAATCTTCCGCCCGAGGAGTTCAAGCGCAGATTGTTTGAGCGCATTTACGGCTTCCCGCTTGAGATCGTGCGTAATGCCGCTCAAGATTTACCTCCGACAGGCGGTTCGGTTCCTGCGTCCCCGGCTTCATCCTCTTCTTCTTCGGCCTCATCGTCTTTCGACGGATCGTAAATCTCGTAGCCCGTCGCGTCGTCGTAATAGTAACTGCCCGGCCGAGGCTCGCTTCCGGCGGGCGACGGCGCGTCCCGTTCCGTTGTATCATCTCCGTGTTCGCTCATTTCCTGTCTCCCAAACGAAAACCGATGTGCCGTTTCCTGACTTACACGGGCGCGCCCCTTTTGCTGGCAGACCTATTGTACCGCCCCGTAAATTCGCTAATCATGCAGAGCTACCATGCGCGCGAGCGGGCCGAGCCTTTGAACGGCGACGGCTTCGGTCTGGGCTGGTACGTGCCCGACGTTGACCCGACGCCGTGCGTGCAGCGCTCGGTCACGCCGGCCTGGTCTAACCGCAATTTGCAGAACCTTGCGGCGAAGACGCGCGCCACATCCCTGTTCGCGCATGTGCGCGCAGCCTCGCCGGGCATGGCCGTCAACGAAGCCAACGTGCATCCGTTCGCCTACGACCGCTTCATGTGGATGCACAATGGTGTGGCCTCTGGCTTCCACCATATCAAGCGTCGTTTGCGCGAGGGCTTGAAGGACGAATTCTACGACATGATTCAAGGGACGACCGACTCGGAACACGCCTTCGCCCTTTTTCTGAACTGCCTGCGCGTTGCTTTTGGCGAGGTGGACGGCCTTGAGATGCGCCGGGCGCTGGTGGAAACTATTGCACGTCTGGACGAGTGGACGCGCGCCGCTGGGGTGACAGAAGCCTCGTTCTACAACTTCGCCGTGACGGACGGGCATATCACTGTCGTCTCGCGCTACTCTTCGGGCGAGGGAGTGCCGGGCGCGTCGCTGCACTACTCGCGCGGCCATCGCTTTGAATGTCTGCCGGACGGCCTCTGCGACATGCATTCGGTCACGGAAGAGGCGCAGGCGCAGGCGGTCATCGTCGCCAGCGAGCGGCTCACGGACGATCCTTCGGACTGGACGCAGGTTCCAGACAATCACACCATCACGGTGTACCCGGACTTGCGCGTGAGCCTGGATAAAATAGGCTCGTAAAGACGGCAAAACAATCTCCCAGGGGTTTCAATCCAGGGTCGCTTAAAGAAAGCTTATGTTGACGCAGAACTTTTTACGTAGACAACCGCTCTTCGCTCTCACCTTTCTTCTCATCAATCAATTCGCGCTCGCGCCGGCACAGTCGTCGCTTACGGTGCGCGACATCATGGCCGAGCCTTCGATTTCGGGGATGCGGCCCGAGGGTGAAAAGATTTCGCCCTCGGGCCGCAGCGTGGCTTACCTGTGGAGCGCGACCGGGCGCGAGCCGCGCGACCTCTACGTGGTCTCGACGGGGGGCGGCGAGCCCAAAGTGCTGGCGCGGGGCGTGGACAAGCCGCAGGAGGCACGGCCCGAATCGGCCGCGACGCGCGACGAGGCGCGCACGGGCGAGCGCCGCGAGGAGCGCGTCATGCAGCGCGATGCCGTGCAGCAGGCGCGCGAGCAGAGCGTCAGCGGTATTGAGTGGTCGGGGGATGAAAAACGCCTGCTCTTCTCTAAAGGCGGCGATCTGTACATCGTCGCGAGCGACGGCGCGTCGCCTCCCAGGCGTTTGACGACCACCGCCGCCGTCGAGAGCGGGGCGCGCTGGCTCAATGGCTCAAGGCGCATTCTTTACCAATCGAGCGGCCATCTCTTCGTCATGGATGTGGACGAGGCCGCCATTATTCAATTGACGCGCGAGGGGAGTGGCAACGCGCAGCAGTCTTCGGGCGGCGCGTCGATCCCCGCAGGCCACTCCGTCTCCGGCGCGCAAGCCTCTAATGACGGGACGCGTGTCGCCTACGTCGTCTCTGACACTTCAAAGCAGCGCGCTCTAGTCGTGCCGGATTACACGGGCGAGTTCGTCACCGCGCCGACCGTAAAGCGCGGCTGGGCCGAGCAGCGCGTCCAGATAGGCGACACGGGCGGAGGCGGAGGCGGCGACGCGCCGGAGCGCACGGTCGTCCTTAAATTACCCGCCGCAGAAGGCGCTTATTACATACGCAGCATCAACTGGACGCCCGACGATACGGCGCTCGTCGTAGACCGTATCGACCGCGATACCAAGCGCCGTCAAATCTTCCTCGCTTCCGTCAAGGACGGCGCGACGACGCTTATAGACGAGGAGTCTGATCCGAAGTGGGTCGCGCAGCTCTCGCGCATCGTAGAGGTCTCGCCGAAAGGCGACCGGCTACTCTTCGCCTCCGAGCGCGACGGCTTTAACCATCTCTACCTCGTCCCGCTCAAGCCTGTGGGCGGGGCTGCTACTTCTGCCGCCGCCGCTCAGGCGGTCAACAACGCCGCAACTGCGGGCAGCAGCAGCAGCCCTTCCGCCGTGCGCCAGCTCACTCGCGGCGCGTGGGAGGTAAGCTGGGCCAAGTGGCACGGGGACGGCGAGCGCATCCTTTACTCTTCGACCGAGGGCTCGACCGCCGAGCGCCATCTATACCTGCTCAGCCTTGGCGACGGCAAAACTACAAGACTCCCGACCGAGCGAGGGATGAACACAGACCCGCAGCTCTCCAAGGATACCGAGACGATACTTTACGAGCATTCGCAGTGGAACGTGCCGAACGATCTTTATGCCTTGCGCGTCTGCACAGGATGCCGCGAGATTCCGGGCCCCTTGCGATTGACCGACACGGTGCCCGCGCGCTTCAAGCAGATCGAGTGGGCGCGCCCGCAGTTCATAGAATTCAAGGCCAAGGACGGGAAGACCGTCCGCGCGCGTCTCTACTTGCCCGCGCGGTTCGATAAATCGAAAAAGCACCCGGCAGTCCTCTTCGTTCACGGCGCTGGCTACCTGCAAAACGTCATCAACGGCTGGAACAACTATTACCGCGAACAGATGTTCAATCACATCCTGACCGAGCGCGGCTATGTCGTCTTAGACGTGGATTACAGGGGCTCCGCCGGGTACGGCCGCGACTGGCGCACGGACGTTTACGACTTCCTGGGCGGGCTGGACTTCCAGGATCACCTGGACGGCATAGACCACATCGTCAAAAACTATTCGGTCGATCCGGCGCGCGTAGGCATGTACGGCGGAAGCTACGGGGGTTTTATGGCGGAGATGGCGGCCATGCGCGCGCCGGAGCGCATCGCCTGCGCTGCGGCCCTGCGTCCCGTCGCCGACTGGAAAAACTATTACGCCTCGTCGCCCGTCTACACGACTGAGCGGCTGGGCTTCCCCGAAAAGAACACGGAAGCCTATCGCCGCAGCTCGCCCATCACTTACGCCGAGCAGCTGCGCCGTCCGCTGCTCATACTGCACGGCATGGTGGACGACAACGTGCATTTCCAGGACAGCGCGCAGCTGGTGGAAAAGCTGATCGAGCTGGGTAAGACCGACTATTTTGAGGCGATGTTTTATCCGAAGGAGAACCACGCCTTCGCGCGCCCCGAAAGCTGGACGGACGAATAC
>DASQYE010000117.1:0-3180 GCA_035639355.1 Pyrinomonadaceae bacterium | reverse complement strand
TGCGCACCAGAAGCTTGCCGGATACTCTGTGCCGAAGGCTGCCGTCCAGGGCATCACTAACCCCATTCTTAGTGTGTGATCTCTCATCTACTTTCTCCTCAGCTTAGTTTAGGTCGGGCACGCGGCAAAGGAGCCGAAGCCACAGGCCGTGTACATCGGGTTGATCACTATGGCCGCATTCCAGACATACAGCACCACACCGGCAGCGGGCGGAGTCGAGGACTCGCGGTGGCGAATGCGAAGACGCTTGCGGCCTGTGCCGGTCAGGTTGAACACGTCAGTCCTGGCCCCGACGGTCGTTCCAGGAACGATTATTATGGAAGCCAGAACAGTACCGTTCGTGACGTTGTAAAGCTCAAGGGTGCTGGTTCCGCCGACTGCTTCGGCGTAGCACTGAAAGATGAGCGGCACACCGTTGAAATCCTCGACCTTCACGATAAGATCGAAGCCGCCGCCCAACGCCCCTCCCGGTCTTGGCACGCCTTTGACCTCGACCACTTCTCCGGCCACCCCTCCACCGGCTGCGACCGGCGTGGCAAGAGAACAGAAGCTGATTCTATGCTCTGACGGCCAGGCGCTTTCCCGGTAGCTGTCGTCTGAAAAAGTCAACCGGCGACTAAGCGTAAGGTCGTGCAGGGAAGCGTCGCCTGTAGCGTTACGCTTCATCAGCGTGTTGGCGGTGGCCGCATTGGTTGCAGCAACGAGCAGCGCATAATGCGCCGGGCTCATTGCTCCCTTGAGCAGAGCGGTCGCAAGCGCGATTTGAAGCGTTCCGTCCGGGTCACTTGAAAAGGGTGGGCTGAGTTTGACCATTCCAAGCTGGTCTGCTGCGGCGATCAACCCGAACACGCGAAGGCGATTGTAGGGGCCATAAAACTCCTTACCGATCCCTCTCGCCGGGTCGGTGTCAATGGGATTGCCTAGGTGGGCGAAAAGGTTTCTAACGTCCGTCAGCTTGTCTTCTGTCAGAGCAATCGCACCGGCATCGACTCTGACCTTCCACAAAGGCACTTCGTTGGCACCCGGCGCAGGCGCTACGGGTACGGCTCCGGGCTCTCCGGTCTTCACAACGATGGTCGCCGTATCCCCAAGCTCGGTCGGGACGGTGTGCGGAGATTCGAGCCCCATATAACCCATCACCCTGTCCGAGTAAGAAAGATGCTCTTTAAAGGTTCTCTCTTCAAATCCCGCCGGGACATTCTCTCCGAGGACGGCGACGATCAGATCAATGCGTGGCTGCAAGGGGTCGGCCTCCGCCAGCTCGACGACAGTAGCATCTTCAGCGGAGTCGTAGAGTATGCCTTCGAGATCGAGAGCGACTCCGTAGGCAATGCTTACGCTCAAACCCTCTGTAAGCGTCATCTCAAATCCTGCCACCTGCGGAGCACTGGATGCCGGGACGACCACGTTCTTGAGAAAGGCGACGAACCACCGCTCTTGCAGGGTCTGCATCTTGAGGAGATCGAACATCCTCATCTGAGGGCCGCTTGATCTGCCCTGCGCGTTCGGCGGAAGATTGTCGATGAAGACTTTGTTGATATTTTTCCCCATAAGGCGCGCTCCTATTTATGCGCTGGCGGTTTCTGTGCCGGTGAAGTTGTCGCGCCTGGCTTCTCTACGGGCTGCCGGTCGAGCTTGAGCGCGAGCACGAGTTGACCCTGCTCGTCTACGCGAAGCTGTAAGCTCTCAAGCTGCTTCTTGCTAAGGCCCAGCTCGATACAGGCATCAAGTAATGCGTTCTGTGAAGCTAGCTCCAAAACCGTGATCTGCTTCGCCGTACAGTTGGGCTCTCTGAGACAAGCGATCTGCTGCTGAGCGTCACGGATGCGCGCGGCTTGAGCTTCAGGAATTACGAGAGGCTTCTGCACGGGCGGCGCTGGCGCTGGTTTGGTCTCCTGCGATTGTTGCGCGCGCGCGACGCCTGCACAGCAAATTAAGACCAGAAGAAGGAGTATTAAGTATTTTTTCATCATTGCCTTCCTTTATTTAGTAAACATAAAACGCCCGTACTTCGCCCTGATCGGATTGATAAAACGACTAAACGTCCTATAAGGATTCGCCAAAGTCGTTACCGTGCCGCTTGAGCCTTTATATTTCAAAGCACCACCCTCTATCCAGATTATGCCTCCACCAGTCGGGGTGGACGTGGGAGCGGTTGTTGCGTTTAGCATGCCGAGCACACCCGCCCCGCCACCGAACGCACTGGTTGTGTTGATGCCTATATTGCCGGTAGCAGAGATTGCGAACCGGGTGTTGGCAGGAGAGGCTATGCCGCCAGCCTGAATTATGAAGCCGCCTGATAGCGTGGAAGGATTATGCTGAATGCTCGCTTTGGCTGTTCCCGCTTCGGAGAACACGATAGAGGCCGCCTGACTGGCAGAGGTCGTATCTATCGTAAATGTAGTATTGGCGCTTGTCCCTGCTTTCACTGTTGGCGAGTTGCTGAACATCGCCACGCCCGGCGAAGCGCTGCCCGTTTCATCACTGAGCACACCCGCTAACTGAGCCGAGGTCGTTGAGGCGAATTGTGATAGAGGATTCGCTGTCGCTCCATAGCCTGTGCATACGGCATTAGTGCCACACAGAGTCGTTGAGACATCAGGCAGGGCAAACGTCCTCGCGGCGGTCGGCCCGGTGAAGGTAAGAAACTGACTCAGGATTGGGAATTTACTATCAGCATCCGGCAGGGTGTAAACCCTGTTCGCCGTGTTGGCCGTCCCATCGAACGAACGTGTAAAACCATTCGTGCCTATCCAGCTAAATTTATTCGCGGAGTCGAAATAAATTCGTCCCGCGCTGGTCGGCGTAGAGGGGGTCGAGGATTGATTTGCCAGTTGAAGGAATCCGCCTCCGCCAGTTCCCGTTATGCTCAATGCGGGCGCTGAAGGCGTGCCGGTGAACGCAGGCGATGCGAGCGGCGCTAGAGTTTCGATCTTGTCAAAGACATCATCTCTGGTAGGCACTTGCTGCGAGCCATTCCAGCCCGCCCCATAGACATTGTTTGCAACAGTGAGAGAGCCATCGCCGGACGCACCATCTGTTACTTTAGCGACTGCCGCAGACGCGCGAGCAAAACCTGTATCCGGGGCTGCCGTACCATCAGAGGTCGGACTGAAGTTGTAGCTTCCCGTAAATGGCACATGATAGCGACCCGCGTTCATGTATAAAAAAGTGCCCTCG
>DASQYE010000116.1:0-10541 GCA_035639355.1 Pyrinomonadaceae bacterium | reverse complement strand
CGCCTGCTGGTTAGAAACCGCGTTTTGCTGTGAGAGGTTAACGTTACTAATCAGGTTGGCATACGCCAGGTTCGAGAGCATGGACGGCTGCTCGGCCACACTCTTGACGTTGCCGATTGCTATGGATTCCCGTATGTCATCGGGAAGGGCTGATGTTCCGTCTAGCGCCATTATATTTGCTCCTTTAATCCTTTACGGATGTGTTGTAGTTGTTCGAGGCCCCGGCTCTGTGTGCCGCGAAGCCCGAGAATTTGAGACCGCGAATTACCGGCGACAATGTTCCTTATCTGTATAGACCCCTTTTGAGCGATTCGAGCGTCCCCTTTATATCGGCGAGTTGTTCGGAAATATCGTTGCCCGTATCCAGCTTGGCTTGGGCTGCTGCCTGAAGCGGGTTCAGACTCGTCACCAGGTTGTTGATCTTGCCGGCGACGGAGATGGCGAGCTGGCTCATCCCCTGCTGATTCGAGACGGCGTTCTGCTGCGAGAGATTATCGTTGCTGATGAGATCGGCCAACGCCAGGTTCGACAGCAGCGAGGGCTGCTCGGCTACGGTCTTGAGATTGGTGACGGCGACCGATTCCCGTATGTCATCGGGAAGCGTCGATCCTTCGCCATATTTATATTCTCCACCCTCTTCCATCTGGTAGCTTCTTTTCCTCTCTGACGACATTGATTGCCTTCCTTTCGTTCTTGACGGATTGACGATTCTCTTCCGGCCCGCGGCCGGACTACTCGTAACCGCGATCTCTTGTCACCCGGCGGGTGATTAGGTTTTCCTCTTCCTGGCCGTCGCCGCCGGATTAGCAGCCGTCGCGTCTGAAGTCTGCGTCACCGGCGGGGGGGCCGGTGCTGCGGCGGCCTGGGCCTGCTGTGCGGCGGCGGCCTGAGAGCCCTGCGCACCGGGACTGGCGTTACTGCTCGATTGGGCCAACATCGCCATGATCTTCTGATACGCTTCGAGCTGTTGGGCCGCACCCGCGCTGGCCGGGCTAATGTTGGCGATCAGTTCAACGCACTTGCTGACGATGGTCAGTTGCAGCTGAAACATCGCCTGCTGGTTAGAGATCGCGTTCTGCTGCGCCAGGTTCGTGTTCGCGATCAGGTTCGCCAGCGCGAGGTTCGCCAGAATCGCAGGCTGCTCTCCAACCGATATGGCGGTCGAGCTTGCTATGGCCTCCACCAGGTCACTTGGAATATTCTGATCTGCGCCACCAGGCATGAGCTATGTCCTATTGACGAGTAATATATCAGTGTGAATTTCGGCAATCCGTCATGCGCGTCTGCAAATCCATGTCAGAGAGAAAGAGGGCGCTCGCGCTCGCGCTCGCGCTCGATTCGACTATATATTTGTGAAAATCTTTGATGTATCTACTCCCGTACGCTCGCCTCCGGGCCCATCCTCCCGAGTCCGCTCTTGATGCAAAACATGACCTATGCTCCCCGTCGGGTTTCCGCGCCCGATCCGCCACAAGAACCGTGGAAGCAAAGCCTTTTCCCTGTGTGGACGGCTCGGATTTCTCAATTCCACGTTCAAACTATAGACGACTACGAAGGGGCATTTGTGAATCCACACTATTCTCCGTGCCGCTTTCTGACCGGCACGGGCCGCAAAAGATCGCCGGAAGCCGTGGTGTCGTAGCGAACGCGCGCTTGCAGCCGTTTGAGATGCGCCTTTGCGTCCCGCCGCAACGGGTAGAGCAGATGGTGGGCCAACGCCGAGCGATAGGCTTGCGTTGCGCCGACTCTATCGCCCAACGCTTCCAGTGCCTGGCCGCGCCTGTACTGCGCTAGCGATGGGCACTGGGCCGAGAGCAGCAGGGCTTTTTGTGCGGCCCTCTCGAACCAGGCCCATGCGCGTTCCTCTTCCCCGAGCAGGCGCAGGCTTTCGCCCAACCACAGCGCCGCCACCACCGACTGCTTATCGCATGCCTCGTCCGACAGCCACTTCCACCCCTTCTCCAGCGCCGTCGCCGCCTCCTGATGTTTGCCCGACAGTGCCAGCACTCTTCCATGTTGGAACCAGGCGGCTGCAAGTTGCGGTTGGAGCTGCACGGCGCGCGCCGAAATCAAACACGCCTGCTCCGTATTCTTGAATCCTTCGACCAGCGCGTGGGCCACGGTTGCCCACACGCTCCACCGCTCCGGAAATCGCGCGAGCATCTCTTCGACGAGCGGGCGAAGGTATTGGAGCCTTCCCAGGTAGGTGAACACCTCGCAGGCCGCTTGCTGCGCCTCCCAGCCATCCTGATCGAGCGCGCACGCGTTGATGACCGCTTCGGCCGAAGCCTCGGCCGAGCCGGTGCGGAAGAGCCAACGCGAGAGGTTCAGCCAAGCGGCCGGATAATTCGGGTATCGCTCGGCGAATTCCCTGAGCACGAGCACTCCCTTTTCCCATTCTCCGCGAAAGATGTGGTAGACGGCCTGAGATTCCTGCACTTCTGCGGTGTCGGGGGCCAAACGCATCGCCATGCGAAGACGGCGGCGCGTAGTCTTGCTCTCCTCGCCGCCGACCGCTCCCCTTTGCGCGCGAAGATCGGCGAGCCATTTGAGGGCCGGCACGTTTTCCGGATCGAGATCGAGCGCGCGAGTGATACGCTGGCGTGCCTCTTTCGTGTGCCCGGCCGCCACGAGCGGAGCCGTGCTGTAGGTCAGGGCGACGATGTCGTTCGGATTGATCTTCAAGGATTCATCGAACGCCTGAAGCGCTTTCACGAACGAGCCGGCGCGCAGGTGTATGAGCCCCAGATTGTGCCAGTGGACGGCGTCGTGCGCTTCGAGCATGATCGCTTCCTGAAGCTCGCCCACGGCCATCTCGTAGCGCCCCTGACAGACCTCTATCAAGCCGCGTATGTGATGGCGCGTCGCCTTTCTTTTCGCCGCCGGCAGAGCGTGCTCATAGACGGCTACGGCCTCCGGCAAGCGCCCCATGAGTCTGTAGAGGTTTGCCAGAGACAGGTAGGCGTCGATGAGTCCGGGCTGACGCTCCAGTACCTGCCTGTACTCAGAGGCGGCCGCCTCCCACTGCCCCATCTCGTAGAGCAGGCAGGCCAGATTCCAGCGTTTCTTCCATCCCCTCGGATAGCTGCGCACGTACTTGTCCAGGGTTTCGAGGCGGAAGTGTTGCTGCGGTCTGTGGCTAAGCGTAATCTCGAAGCTCGTCTCGCGCAACGAAGGCAGCGTTACTTTGACCAGGCGCACGGCCAAAGGCTGGGTGATCTCCGCAGGCTCCTGATCCCAGCCCTGTTTCGCCCCCGGAAATGGGCCCACATCATCGTAGACGTTTTCCGCCCCGTCCTGCTCGGCCGTCTCCGCCAGACCGGAATGGTTTTTCGCCAGCTTATCGCGCAGCGTTGCGCGCGCCTGCTGTATGCGCTTGCGCACGTTTTCGTTCGAGAGGTTCAGCTGAACGGCAACGTCCCTATAAGCTTCGCCGTGAAAGAAGTGCAGGATGAAGGGCTCGAACAGATTCGGCGGAAGCTCGTTTATCAGGCGGTAAAGGTAGAGGCGCGTCTCGCGCCGCAGCACGACCTCCTCGGGCGATTCGATCGAATGCGAGAGCGCTTCGTAATCGGCGTCCGTAATCTCTTCTATATTCTCGACGCCCTCGGCGCGGCGCTTGCGCTCCCGGTGTATGTCTATGCAGAGATTGTTGGTCAGGCGGGCCAGCCACGCTTTGAGGTTGGTGATCTTGCCGGCGTGCTCTGGCAAGCGGTCGCACGCTTTTATCATCGCCCGGCTGAGCGCATCCTCGGCGTCGCTATGGCTTCCACCCATCTGCCTCAGGCAAAGGGTGTATAGATATTTCCGGTAAGTCTCCCACACTTTCCAGAAGGCGGAGGAGTCGCCGTCGGCGATTGCTGCGAGCAATCTCTGTGCTTCCGGTTCCCCCTGTAGGCCATTCTCTTCAGACGCATGTCTACGGAAATCGTATTCTCTCAGTGCGTTCGGGCGTGAAGACACGACAGTACTCCGTGAGGGTCCCTGGTCTGGCCCGACACAACGACCTTATTAGAGAAGATTGACTTGCGCGCGAGAGATATAAAGAGACTTCACCGCAAGCTCTCAGCTCAAGAGCATGAATGGTTATTCAAGGTTTTTAGTGAGCCACGTCGGGGTTCGAGCACAATGCGCGCTCTAAGGTAGTTCGGTTAACTATCCTCTCATCCGGTGGCAACGAACAGAAGGGGCATTCCGTTCATTCATATACCGCCACCTTGTTCTTTTACAGCGCCGCCGCCGCGCGAATCTCTTTGATAACTGGTCTGAGTCTGCATTCTGTCTCCTGGTCATGTTCCTCTTGAGGGTAATGCGAAATCAGCGCTGTACACTAAAGACGCTCGAAAAATTCATTTGTGAATTTTTCGATTTTTTCTCCAAATCGGTCGGGCGTCGCGAGGATGATGATTTTGTCGGGTGAAAAGCAAGAGAAGTTTATCAGGACGAGATGAGAAACGATGAAACATTATTCGGCAGATGATGGCAGGCATGCGCGTGCGCGGCTCTATCGGTCTACGCCTCCGCCGTCCCTTCCGCTTTGAATCCGGCCAGGGCGCTTCCCTGTGTCCATCGGCAACGACTCGACCAGGTGATCCAGGCTCAGCCAAAGACTCCAGCTATGGTGATAGAAGGCCACGGGAAACAGGACGGCGGCGATGAAGAGAAGCGTGAGGACCAATTCGTACCGCGAGGCGATGAACGGCATGGAGATGAGGTAGAGGGCCAGTATGAACAGCTCCGTCGTGACGACGTTTACAGAGATAGCGCCGACGAAGAAGCCGTCCTCGCGCTTAAAGAGCGCGCCGCATGAAGGGCACTGCTGTTTTATCTTGAACGGCCTCTCGACGATCGATGTCAGGCCGCACGCCGGGCACCTCAGTTTCAGGCAACGCACGAATATTATCAGCGGGTGGCGCTTCCCCGTCATGGCTTCCCTCATTTCCTCTCTCTCTTTCGCCGACATCATACCAGCCGGACGAATAATGATTGAGAAAATTATGCGTAGACGGACGGGCCACGCCGCTTCGAGCGACCCGCTCGGCCCGGAGCAGCGCCGGGCGACGAGGGCTCGCGCACGCGCTCTCTAGCCCCTTACTTTTCCAGTTGAAGCACCTGGTTCGGATAATCAATCGTCACGACAAACTCTTTCAGGAAATTGTAGCCGATGATGCCGTCCAGGCTTGCGCCCGTCACCTGGTTGAGCATACTGAAGATGTCTGCGATCAACACCTGAAAGTTTTCGAGCCTTGACCCGCCAACGGCTATCGACTCAAGATTGCCGACAGAAGCCTCCGCCCTGTGCCCTCCGCCCGTCGTTATAGCGGGAATCGGCACGCCCTTTATTCCCAGACCGGCGGCCATCCGGGGCGAGATTATCGTCATCGATGCTCCCGTATCGAGCGCGAACTCGTAGGAGCCTTGACCGTTGACGACCGCGCGCACGAGCACGAGCGGCTTTGACGGGGCTGCCAATCTAAAGTCTATCTCCTTCAACACGGTCGAGCCGACAATCTCATGGCGTCCCTCTGCGAGGCGCAGAACCCTCCTTTGGTAATCGATCGTTATTCGGAAATTCTTCAGATAGGTGAAGCCTATGTTTCCATCTATCTTCGCGCCGACGGCCGTGCCCACGTCGAGTAGATCCATCACCGCCACCGGAACATCCGGGAGCCTGGCCGCGCCGATCGCCAGAGACTCCACGCTGCCGATCGCGACATCCGCCCGGCCTCCGGCAACGTGCCCCTCCTTCGTCTCGGTAGCTTTAACGTCCAAATGCGCCGCAAGCTCGGATGATAACAGGCATATGCCAGCGCCCGTGTCCAGTATGAACTCGTAAGCTCCCTCGCCGTTAACGTGCACGGGCACGAGAATGAGCGGCTGCGGGCCCCCGGCCAACCGGAAATCAACTTCGGTGCGCATGGCGTTTTCTCCCTTCGTCTGGATTACGAATTACGCTTTGCCTATACGCTCGCGGAAGCTCAAAAGTTATGGCCGGTCAGGCGTAGGCGTCGGGCCGGAGTATTGAGCGAACAGGGCGCGCGTCCTGTCCCTCTGTCCGAGCCCGCTACGAACATGAAAGGCCCTTCAACGTGCGGCGAGGAAAGAGTCTAAAATGGGGCGTGCTCGCGCGCCTTCGTGTCGCCATCTGCGATATACTCTCTGCGACCGGCGAATCAATGGCTTTAAAAAATTCTTGTAAGCTCGATTCAGCGGAAGGCGTACGGAGAGTTGCACAGACCGAGAGTAAAAATCTGCTGCATCGCCGATCAGGCGGAGGCCCGTATGGCCGTCGAGCATGGCGCTTCGGCCCTCGGACTGGTATCGCAGATGCCCAGCGGGCCTGGAGTCATCCCGGAGGATTTGATCGCAGAAATTGCCGGAAAAGTGCCGCCGACAGTGGCGACCTTTTTGCTGACGTGTAAACAGGACTCGATCTCTATCATCGCGCAGCAGCGCAAATGCCGCGTCAATACCATACAACTGTGCGACCACGTGGAGGCGCATATTTATGGCGAGCTGAGGGAGGCCATGCCGGGCGTCGCGCTGGTTCAAGTAATACATGTGACGGGCGGCGAATCTATTGCGGAGGCGGCGTCGGTTGCGGGCGACGTTGACGCCTTGCTGCTCGATTCGGGCAATCGTAATCTGCCCGTCAAGGAGTTGGGCGGAACGGGCCGCAGGCACGATTGGCAGATCAGCCGTGCCATCGTAGAGGCCGTAGGCGTTCCGGTGTTTCTCGCCGGAGGGCTTAAACCCGATAACGTCGCGGAGGCGATCGAACAGGTGGGCCCATTCGGCCTGGACGTATGCAGCGGCGTGAGAACCGGCGGACGGCTGGACGAACGAAAACTCGAAAGTTTCTTCGCGGGCATCCCCGCGTAGCCGTAGGAGCATTGAGATGACCAAGCCTATGCCGACCATTTTCTTCGGGCACGGCAACCCGCTGAATGCGCTGCTCAGTAACGGCTATACGGAAGCTTGGGCCGCCATAGGGGCGCGAATCCCCAGGCCCAAAGCCATACTTTGCGTGTCCGCCCACTGGTATCTGCCTGGCGTGGCCGTCACTGCGATGGCTGCCCCGCGAACGATTCACGACTTCGGCGGCTTCCCGCGAGAGCTGTATGAAGTAGAGTATCCGGCTCAGGGCGACCCAGGTGTTGCCGAGCGCGTCCGTAGCCTGCTCGCGCCGCTCCCAGTCCGTCTGGACGAGCGCTGGGGGCTCGATCACGGGACGTGGTCGGTTCTACGCCACGTCTTCCCCAACGCAGACGTGCCCGTTCTACAGCTGAGCATAGACGAGACGCAGACCGCAGAATTTCACTACGAGACGGGGAGGCGGCTCGCGCCCCTGCGCGACGAAGGGATTCTCGTCATAGGAAGCGGCAACATAGTCCATAACCTGCACACCTACGCCTGGGGCCGCCACGCGGTCGAGCCCCTGGACTGGGCTGTGCGGTTCGAGACGAGGGCGCGACAGCTCTTGCTTGAAGGCGACGACCGTCCGCTCGTCTCCTACGAGACACTGGGGCGCGACGCGCAGCTCTCTGCGCCCACGCCGGATCACTACCTGCCGCTGCTTTACGTGATCGCCTTGCGAAGACCGAGCGAGCAGGTAACGTTCCCCGTGGAGGGTTTCGACGGCGGCTCAGTCTCTATGCTCACAGTCTGTATCGGTTGAGGCAAAAGGCCGCCCCGAATATGAGAATCGACGCGCGCCGCAAGGCCGGGCTGCCTTCAATGAAGTCCTAGAATCTCGGCCGCCTTCAACGAAGTCTTACGGCGCGCCTCACGCTGATTCGACCCGCCCGCCCGCCCTGTGCTTAAATACCTTTTCTGAGGATTTCTGTCATGCAGCACAAGAACACGCTCGACCCGTCGCAAGTGGCGCTCGCCGTCATAGATATGCAGGAAGCTTTTCGTTCCTCGATCTCGGATTTCACGGAGACGGCGGCGCGCATCGCGCTCGTCGCCCACGCGGCTCATCTCCTGAACATCCCCGTCATCGTCACGGAACAGTACCCTAAGGGACTGGGCCATACGGCCGGCGAGATTAAGATGGTCTTGCCGCCCGCCTATGAGGTGATCGAGAAGACAGCTTTCAGCGCTTGCGGCGCGCAGGGCTTCGAGACGGAGCTTGAGCGCGCGGGCGCGCGCCAGATTCTGGTCTGCGGTATAGAGGCGCACATCTGCGTCAATCAGACGACGCACGATCTGCTGGCGCGAGGGCTACAGGTGCATCTTCTGGTGGATTGCATCACGGCCCGCGCCGCGCAGAACAAACAGCTCGCCCTCGCCAAGATGCAACAGAGCGGGGCCGTCCCCTCCTCTACGGAGATGGCGCTCTTCGAGCTGATGCGCGATGCGCGACATGAGCAGTTCAAAGCGATTCAGAAATTGATTAAATGAAGAAGAATTCAAAACAGAATACAGAACCCGAGGACTCAGGAGTCAGAATAAAAGCAGTTCGCAGCCTCTTTCATTCTGAGTCCTCGGGTTCCGACTCCTGCTTACATCATGGACTTTTTATCGACGCTTAATCCGCAACAGCGCGAGGCCGTCGTGGAGACCGATGGCCCGCTGCTGATACTGGCGGGCGCGGGCTCCGGCAAGACGCGCGTCATCACCTACCGCATCGCCTACTTGATCGCTGAGCGCGGAGTCGCGCCGCACAATATTCTCGCCGTCACCTTCACGAACAAGGCGGCAGAAGAGATGCGCGGGCGCGTCGAACGGCTCTTGAGCAGCTCAAGAATGGCGAGCGCGCCCCTGATCTCAACTTTCCATAGCCTGTGCGTGCGCATCCTGCGCCAGCACATAGAGGCGCTGGGCGAGGGCTACACGCGCTCCTTCACGATCTACGATCAGGACGATTCCGTTCGGCTCATCAAGGCGTGCATAAAGGATTTGGGCTACGACGATAAGCAGCTGGGCCAACGCGCGGTGCAGGGCGCGATCAGCGGCGCGAAGAATCGCAACGGCGATGACGCCGCAAGTTACGCCGCACGGGTCGAATACGGCGACGAGAAGCGCGCCGCCATCGCCAGAGTCTTCCGTCTCTACGAAGAGCGCCTACGCAATAACAACGCGCTCGACTTCGACGACCTCTTGATTAAGACCGTCCAGCTGCTCCGACGCGTCCCCGAAGTGCGCGAGAAATACAACGACAAATTCCGATACATCCTCGTTGACGAGTACCAGGACACCAACTCGCTACAGTTCGCACTGATACGCTTTCTGACCGAGAAGCAACAGAACATCTGTGTGGTCGGTGACGAAGATCAAAGTGTGTACAGGTGGCGAGGCGCTGATATTAGCAACATTCTCAACTTCGAGCAGCATTATCCGAATGCGAAGGTGATTCGTCTTGAACAGAACTATCGCTCGACGCAGAACATACTCGGCGCGGCGGGCGCGGTCGTCCGAAACAATACCGAGCGCAAGGGGAAAAACCTGTGGACGGCCAACCCGTCGGGGGAGCGCATACGATACTACCAGGCGTTCGACTCGGAGGCGGAGGCGCGTTTTGTCGCCGCCAGGATAGAGGAGCACCGGCGCGAGGAAGCGGACTTGCGCGCCGCCGTGCTCTACCGCACCAATGCGCAATCGCGCGTCTTTGAAGAAGCGCTCCGGCGCACGGGGATTCCATATAACATCGTCGGCGGCTTCTCCTTCTACGAGCGCGCAGAAGTCCGTGACATCATCGCCTACCTCAAGCTCGCCCTCAACCCGCACGATTCCATAGCCCTTCAGCGCGTCATCAACACTCCTGCGCGCGGACTGGGCAAGCAGACCCTGGACGAGATCGCGCGGCGCGCCAAGGACTACGGCGTCTCGCACTGGGAGACGATTGCGATCATGACGGATAAGGGCGACGGCTTGAGCCCGCGCGCCACCGCAGCGCTCAAGAATTTCCAGAGCATCATCACGGAGCTGGTGCGCGTCGCCAACAACCCTGCGGACACGGACACGCCCGTCTCCGACGTAGTCAAGGCCGCCATTCTCGATACCGGATACGCAAACTCGTTGAAGGCGGAGAACTCCGACGAGGCGGAAGCGCGTCTTGAGAACTTGCAGGAGCTGGTCAACGCCGCCGTCGATTACGACAAGCAGGAGCAGGAGGGTTTAAGGGACTTCATAGACCACGCCGCGCTCGTCTCCGACGCGGATCAGTACAAGCGCGATGCTCCCGTGACGCTGATGACCATGCACTCTGCAAAGGGGCTTGAGTTCCCTCTGGTCTTCATCGTCGGCATGGAGGACGGCCTCTTTCCACACGCCCGCGCGGCGACCGCACCCGAGGAACTTGAAGAGGAGCGGCGGCTCTGTTACGTGGCGATCACGCGCGCTGAAAGGTTTCTTTACGTCACGCACGCGATGAAGCGGCGCGTCTACGGCGAAGAGATGGCTGCGGAGCCCTCGCAGTTCTTGAACGAGATGCCGCTAGACCTGATGGAAGACCTCTCGCGCGGGCCGTCATGGCTGTCTTTCGCGCGCAACTCATCGACCCTGGAAAACAGGCACGCCGCGCGCGCGCTCAGGGG
>DASQYE010000115.1:0-8853 GCA_035639355.1 Pyrinomonadaceae bacterium | reverse complement strand
TCTCTTGTCGCGTTTGATGCGCGGCGAAAATCTTTGCCGCGCCGAGGCGTCCGCGCTGCTTGACGCATTGCTTGACGGCGCGGCGACGGACGCGCAGATCGCCGCCGCCCTGGTTGCGCTCTCGCTCAAGGGCGAGACGGTAGAGGAATTGACGGGCATGGCTGAGGCCATGCGCGCGCGTGCTCGGCGCGTCTACTGCAAACACAATCGCTTCATAGATACGGCCGGGACGGGTTCGAGCCGCGCGAAGACCTTCAACGTATCGACCGCCGCCGCCTTCGTCATCGCGGGCGCTAGTCTTGCGGTCGCCAAGCACGGCGGCCGCGCCGCCACCAGCCGTTCCGGCAGCGCGGACGTTTTGACTGCGCTCGGCGTTAACGTACAGGCCGCGCCCGAGCAGACAGAAGGTTGTTTGAACGAGCTCGGCATCTGCTTTATGTTCGCGCCGCTTTATCACGGGGCGACGGCGCGCGTCGCGGGCGTGCGGCGCGAGCTCGGAGTCCATACGACCTTCAACCTGCTGGGCCCACTGACCAATCCGGCGGGCGCGCCGCGACAGCTCATAGGCGTCTGGCACGCGGCGCTCGTCGAGCCGTTGGCCCAGGCGCTCGCCGCGCTCGGAACAGAGCGCGCCTGGGTCGTACACGGCGCGGACGGGCTGGACGAAGTGACGCTCGAAGGCGAAACGCTCGTCGCCGAGGCGCGCGCCGGAGAGAGCATCAAGACCTTTGAGATCGGCCCGCAGGATTTCGGATTGCGGCGCACCTCGCTACGGGCCCTGCGAGGCGGCGACGCGGAGGCCAACGCGCAAACCATACGCGCGGTGTTGCGTGGCACGCGCCTGGACGAAGCTCGCGATCTGGTAGTCGCCAACGCAGCCGCAGCGCTCTTCGTCGGGGGAGCGGCCGATAATCTGTACGATGCCGCGCGCCTGGCCGAGAAGAGCATTGACGGCGGCGCAGCCCAGTCGGCGCTCGACCGGCTCGTAGAAGCTACGAATAAGTAGAGACGAAACATAAAAGTGTTGGGAATGGAAGCGAGCATGTGGGCTGAGGGTTTTGCTCGCCTCGCTCTTCTTCGATGGCACGGCCCGCGCTCATGGATTTTCTGGCGGAGATAATCGAGCTTAAGCGAGAGCGGCTGCGGTCGCGCCTTCGGGACGAGCGCGCCACTAGAGAGTTGCGTGCGCGGGCGCACGACGCGCGCCGCAGCGCAAGCCCGCATCGGCTCAGGGCCGCCCTGGATGAGCGCGGCCGGGTCAATATCATCTCCGAGATCAAGCGCGCTTCGCCGTCGAAGGGCACGATTCGCGCCCGCGTCGATCCGGTGTGGATGGCGCGGAAATATGAAGCGGGCGGCGCTGCGGCCATCTCAGTTCTGACCGAAGAGGATCGCTTCCGAGGGTCGCTTGACGATCTGCGCGCCGTGCGCGGGGCGGTCTCGTTGCCGCTGCTGCGTAAGGACTTTATCTTCGACGAGTTTCAGCTTTACGAGGCGGCCGCTGCGGGCGCGGACGCTCTGCTGCTGATCGTGGCGGTGTTGGATGACGAGCGCCTGTCGCGCCTCATACGCGTCGCGGAAGACGAGCTGCGGATGGATGCCCTGGTCGAAGTCCATAATGGCGAAGAGATGCTGAGGGCCGAGGCGAGCGGGGCGACGCTCGTCGGCGTCAACAATCGAGACCTGCGCAGCTTCGAGGTCTCGCTGGATGTTTCCGTAGAGCTGGCCCAACTCGCGCCGCCCGGTCTTTCTCTGGTCAGCGAGAGCGGCCTGCGAAGCGGTGAAGACCTACGCCGATTGCGCGCGCTCGGCTACAAAGGCTTCCTGATCGGCGAGACGCTGATGCGCGCCCCTGAGCCCGACGCAGCCTTGCGCAGCCTCATCGAAGAGGCGGAAGGAGGGGACGAAGGGAGGAGAGCGAAGGGATGAGGGATGAATAAGAAAAGACAACCGCTTTTATTTCATCCCTCATCCCTCATCCCCTGGTTTCTATGGTTCGGATAAAAGTTTGCGGCATTACGAATCTGGAAGACGCGCTGGAGGCGGTTGAGGCGGGTGCGGACGCGCTCGGGTTCAACTTCCATCGCCGTAGCGCTCGCTTCATCGCGCCCGCGAGCGCCCGCAGCATCATAGAGCGCCTTCCCCGTTCGGTTTTAAGCGTCGGCGTCTTCGTCAACGAGGAGACGCCCGAGGCGCTGGCGCGCATGGCGGACGAGGCCGGCGTCGGCGCGGTGCAATTGCACGGCGACGAGTCGCCAGAGTATTGCCGCTCGCTCGCCGCTCGCTTCCGTATCAAGGCGCTGCGCGTAGGCCCTGCGTTCAAGCCCGAGAGCGCGTCCGCGTATGAGACGGAGGCCATCCTGCTAGACGCCTTCGACACGCGCGCGCGGGGCGGCACGGGCCGCACGATTGACTGGGCGGTAGCGCGAGCGGTGCGCGAGCTTGTGCCGAGGCTCTTTCTGGCGGGCGGCCTGTCTCCCGAGAATATAGAGGAAGCGTTGGCGGCGGTCGAGCCTTACGGGATAGACGCGTGCAGCGGTCTCGAATGCGCTCCGGGTCGAAAGGACGGCGCTCGCGTCCGCGAATTTATAGCGCGTGCCCGCCGTGTTAAACCTTGACGCCATGCCCGTCTTATCGGTTATGCTGGTTGGTGTGAATCGCAAACCGTGCGCCGTTCGACCGGCGCTGTATTCAAGCTTCCTTGCTCCCGGAGAGTGCCCTCTCAATTCTTTAATCTTGATCGAAAGCCGTCGCCGTCAATCCAGCCCTTATGAGCGCCATAGCGCGAGCAGTTAATAATGATCGCACGCCGCAGGCGCGTGACCAGGGCAGAGTCCTGCTGGTCACGGATGACCCTGCCATGATCGCCTACGGCGAGGCGTTGGAGCGCGCGGGCTTCGTCGTGGCCGGCGTCTCTGGAGGCGTCGCGGCGCTCGTCTCGCTACAGCGCACGCGCCCGCACGTCGTCATCGTCGATGAGAACCTGAAAGGCATCAAGGCGGAAGAGCTTGCGCGCAACCTAGGGCAGACGCAGGAGGGCCTGCCGCTCATCCTGATCGGAGCGACTGAGGCGACCGGCGCGCGCCGCAACGCCGCGCTCCTTGCGGGCGCATTCGATTACGTCTCTGTGCCCAACGAACAATCCCTGCTCCTGGCGCGCACGGCGCAACTGGTCGCGCTGCGCCAGGCTATAGAAGGACTGCGCGCCGAGGCCGACCGAGATTACCTGACGGGCCTGGCGAATCGCCGCCGCTTCCGCACAGCGCTTGGCCAGGAAGTGGAAAGATGGCGGCGCTATCGTGTGCCGTGCGCGCTGCTGCTGGTAGACATAGACTTTTTGAAGAAGGTCAACGACGCGCACGGCCATTCGGCGGGCGACGTTGTGATACGCCACGTTGCGAGCGCGCTCGTAGAGCTTTCGCGCGATAACGATACGGCGGCGCGACTGGGCGGCGAAGAGTTCGCGCTGCTGCTGGCGGGCGCGGACGACCAGAGGGCCGTTGCCGCAGCCGAGCGTCTGCGCTCAGGCATCTCGAACGAACCCGTCGAAGGCATAGGCACTGTGACTGTAAGCCTAGGCGTCGCCTCGTGCCCGTCGCATGCCATCACGGAACGGGCCCTTTACGCCGCGAGCGACGCCGCGCTCTACCGGGCCAAGGATGAAGGCCGCGACTGTAGCATCGTCGCCCCACGCGTCATGGCCTAGAATCCAGGGCGGGCAGGGCAGAGTGCCGCGCCCGTTCCTTGAGGCTTCGGTCGGGGCTGGGGAGAGAAGGGTAATAACTTGGGCGGGGACACAAAAACAGGACCCGACGCGCAGGGGCACTGGGGGCCGTATGGCGGGCGCTTTGTGCCGGAAACCCTTATGTCTCCGCTGGAGGAATTGAGGGAAGCCTACGAAGCGGCGCGCGCCGACCAGGAGTTCCAGGGGGAATTGGCCGCGCTCCTGCGCGATTACTCCGGACGGCCCACCCCGCTCTTTCATGCCGCGCGCCTGACAGCGGAAGCGGGCGGGGCGCGCGTTTATCTCAAGCGCGAAGACCTCTCGCACACGGGCTCGCACAAGATCAATAATGCGCTCGGGCAGGTGCTGCTCGCCCGCCGCATGAGCAAGCGGCGCATCATAGCGGAGACGGGCGCGGGCCAGCACGGCGTGGCGACCGCTACCGTCTGCGCGCTGTTCGGTCTGGATTGCGTCGTCTACATGGGCGCTGAGGATATTCGCCGCCAGAAGCTGAACGTCTTTCGGATGCAGCTGCTCGGCGCTGAAGTGCGCGAAGTGACGGCGGGCGCGCGCACTCTTAAAGATGCTATTAACGAGGCGCTGCGCGATTGGGTGAGTGATCCGGCCGATACCTACTACCTGCTCGGCAGCGCGCTCGGGCCGCATCCTTACCCGCTCATGGTCAGGGATTTTCAGAGCGTCATAGGGCGCGAGGCGCGCGCGCAGATTTTGGAGCGCGAGGGCCGCCTGCCCGATCTACTGCTGGCGTGCGTCGGAGGGGGCTCAAACTCTATCGGCCTCTTTCACCCTTTCCTGTCGGACGAAGGGGTACGTATGATCGGCGTCGAAGCGGGCGGGAGCGGCGACCGATTAGGAGAGCACGCGGCGCGCTTTCTAACGGGCGGCGGCGGCCGGCCCGGCGTCTTGCAGGGCACTATGAGCTACGTCTTACAGGACGAGCGCGGACAGATAGCTTCCACGCATTCGATCTCGGCGGGGCTCGATTATCCTTCGATCGGCCCGGAGCACGCCTTCTTGCACGACCTGGGACGGGTCGAATACGTCTCGGCCACGGACGAGGAGGCGCTCTCGGCCTTTCGCACGCTTTCACAGCTCGAAGGCATCACGCCTGCGCTCGAATCGGCGCATGCCGTCGCGCACGCCCTCAAGGTCGCGCGCGAGATGGGCCGCGAACAGATAATCATCGTCAATCTTTCGGGACGCGGCGATAAGGATGTCGATACGGTTGCCGATCGTATCGCAGGAGAGACGCCTTGAGCCGCGTCGCGGAGGCTTTCGCGCGGCTCCGACGCCAGGGAAAGCGCGGCTTTATCCCTTTCATCACGGCGGGCGACCCCGATCTTGAGACGACGCGCGCCCTTCTGGTCGAGCTTGCGCGAGCGGGCGCGACCCTCGTCGAGCTTGGCGTTCCGTTCAGCGATCCGGTGGCCGACGGGCCCGTCATTCAACGCGCATCGGAGCGCGCCCTGCGCCACCGCTTCGGCCTCGAAGAGATTCTGCAAGCCGTGTCCGAGGCACAAAAAGAGACGGACTTCGCCGTAGTGCTCTTCAGTTATTACAATCCGCTGCTGCGCTTCGGCCTTGAGCGTTTGAGCAGGGAGGCGCGCGACGCGGGCGTGGACGGTGTGCTGGTCACAGACCTTGCGCCGGAAGAGGCCGAAGAATTTTCCGCCGCTCTCAGGGCGCGTGAGCTGGATATGATCTTTCTGGTTGCGCCGACCTCTACGGACGCGCGCCTGTCGATGGTGGCCGAGCGCGCCAGCGGCTTTATCTACGCCGTCTCGCGCGCGGGCGTGACGGGCGCGCGAGAGCGTATGAGCGCCGACGCCGAACGACTCGTCGGGCGTGTGCGAAATTTTTCCGATCTGCCCGTCGCGGTCGGCTTCGGCATCTCGACCGCCGAACAGGTCGCGGAAGTCTGGCGCTACGCCGACGCGGCGGTCGTAGGCTCTGCCATTGTCGCCGAGATTGAAAGATTGGCAGGAGCGCCCGATATTGTGACAAGCGTCGGCGAGTTTGCGCGCAGGCTGCTGCCGCCGGGCAGCGTGAGTGTGAAGAACTGATACTCTTTTAGGAGAAGCGAAGGGCTGAAAGTGGCGTTGAAAGGTCAACAGGGAATTGAAGCGGGCGCGGCCGTCCTCGTCGTCTTGCATAGCCCGCGCGAGAAATGCTGGGGCTTGCTGGACGAAATCAGCGCGGCCGGCGTATTCTTGCGCGGCCTGGACCTGAACGCTTTCGACGACTGGACGCGCGCGGTCGCCAATGACGAGCCCTTCATAGGGTTGACCGATCTGTTCTTTCCCATGTGGCGCGTCGAACGCGTGGCGCGCGACGAGGCTGCGGGCGGTGTGCCGTCGCTCGCAGAGCAGTTTGAGAAGCGCACGGGCCGCCGGGCGCAGGACTTTTTGCGCACCTCGTGCTGACTTGCATGGCCGGTCTACAGCGTGTTATATCGCTTCGGACAGAAAACGCTTGCGCCGCCTCACAATTCCGATCCGGCGCATCAGAGGGGGGCTGAGGCGAGTCCCGTCGGAATCGTTCGCCGGGGATGCCTTTCGGGCTCAAAAATAAATTTGTTGCACGTGTGAAACGCTGTTCCATTCTCGCGGCGTCTATGTTATACTCGCTTTCAACGTGGTGGCAGATCGCCGCAAAAAAGCTCTGGATAACAAAAACACTTTGAGAAAAGGAACGGAAGAAAGAGATGTTTGTCATGGCAGACGATAAAGCCAGCGCTGATCGCGGTAAAGCGGTAGAAGCGGCGCTGCTCAACATTGAAAAGAAATTCGGCAAGGGATCGATCATGCGTCTGGGCGAGCGTGAAGTCTCGGACATACCGGCGATCTCTACAACCTCATTGAGTCTGGACGCGGCGATTGGCGTCGGCGGCGTGCCGCGCGGTCGCATCGTGGAGATTTACGGCCCGGAAAGCTCCGGCAAGACGACGCTCGCGCTGCACATCGTAGCGGAAGCGCAGAGGGCAGGCGGCGTCGCCGCTTACATTGACGCCGAGCACGCGATGGACGCGGAGTATGCCGGCAAGCTGGGCGTGGACGTGGACGGGCTGCTGATATCGCAGCCGGATAACGGCGAGCAGGCCCTGGAAATAGCCGAAGCGCTGGTTCGCTCGAACGGCGTGGACGTGATCGTCATCGACTCCGTGGCGGCGCTCGTGCCGCGCGCGGAGCTGGACGGCGAGATGGGCGACAGCTTGCCGGGCTTGCAGGCCCGCTTAATGTCGCAGGCTTTAAGAAAGCTGACGGCCATCGTCTCTTCGTCGAACACCTGCTTTATTTTCATTAACCAGATTCGCGAAAAGATAGGTGTCATGTTCGGAAGCCCGGAGACGACCACGGGCGGCCGCGCGCTCAAGTTCTATTCCTCGCTTCGTCTGGACATACGCCGCATCGGAGCGATCAAGGACGGCGACCGCGCCATAGGCAATCGCACCAAGGTCAAGGTGGTCAAGAACAAAGTAGCGCCGCCGTTCCGCGATTGCGAATTCGACATCATGTACGGCGAAGGCATCTCGCGCGAGGGCGACCTGGTTGACCTCGGCGTCGCGAACCGCGTCATAGAGAAGAGCGGCGCCTGGTTCTCCTACAAGGGCGAGCGCCTGGGTCAGGGCCGCGAGAACGCCAAGCAGACTTTGCGCGATAACGCAGACCTGCTCAAGCGCGTCGAGAATGAGGTCAAGGTGGCGCTCGGCATCCCCGTACGCAACGCGGAAGCGGAGACGGAGGCCGGGGAGCCTGCACAGCCTGCGACGGGCCGTAAGGCGGCCGCCGCCGACAAGAAATAAGCGACCCTTCACGAAAGGGTGTGCCTGAACAGGAAAGCGTCCGGTCGCCGCTGGCGAGTAGCAAATACTCTGCTGCCAGCGGCGACCGGGCGCTTCTTTCTTTATCGTAGGGAAAGTTTCCTTCCTTTACAGCCCGCGCCCGGTCAAAGCATAATTTGCACGGCCATAAAAGCTCAGCCTCGACGCGCACATGAAGAGTTCTATTTTGATTAAAGGCGGCACGCTGCTCACGATGGACTTGATGGATACGGTCGTGACGGGCGACCTCTACGTCGAAGACGGTCGCATCGTAAGCGTTGGCGAAGAGCGGAGCGCGGAGGCCGAAGCTGTGATAGACGCCGAGGGGTGCGCTGTCGTTCCCGGCTTCGTGCAAACTCACATACATCTTTGCCAAACGCTGTTTCGCGGCGCAGCCGACGACCTTCCCCTTATAGACTGGTTGAAGAAACGTATCTGGCCGATGGAGGCCGCGCACACGGCCTCGTCCGTCAGGGCTTCGGCGCGGCTTGCGATCGCCGAGATGATTAAGGGCGGGACGACCTGCGCGCTCACTATGGAGACGGTCAATCATACTGCCGAAGCTGTGCGCGCGGTCGAGGAGTCGGGTTTTCGCGCCACCATCGGCAAGTGCATGATGGACAAAGGCGACGATGTCCCGGCCGCGCTTCACGAAGAGACGGAAGCCTCCATACGCGAATCGCTCGCGCTCGTAGATGAATGGCATAATCGCGCCGGCGGGCGCATACGCTGCTGCCTCGCGCCGCGCTTTGCCGTCAGCTGCACAAAGGGACTGCTCCTGGAAGTGGCGCGCCTCGCGCGTGAGCGCGGCCTGATCGTACACACGCACGCCTCCGAAAATCGCGACGAGATAGAAATGGTCTTGCGCGAGACGGGACTGCGCAATATCACCTATCTGGATTCGCTCGGGTTGACGGGCAGCCACGTCGCGCTAGCCCACTGCGTTCACCTGGATGATACTGAGATAGAGACGCTGCGGAGCACCGGGACGCACGTGCTGCATTGCCCTTCGTCGAATCTAAAGCTCGGCTCAGGGATAGCGCGCATCCATGAGATGCTTGAGCTGGGCGTCTCCGTCTCGCTCGGCGCAGACGGCGCGCCCTGCAACAACCGCCTGGATATGTTCACGGAGATGCGCACCGCCGCGCTGCTGCAAAAAGTCTCGCGCGGGGCCGCCGCTTTGCCTGCGCGTCGCGCGCTGCGTATGGCGACCATCGACGGCGCGCGGGCTCTAGGGCTTGATCGCGAGATCGGGAGCCTCGAAGCGGGGAAGCGCGCAGACCTCACC
>DASQYE010000114.1:0-2753 GCA_035639355.1 Pyrinomonadaceae bacterium | reverse complement strand
TCGGCGCTGAAGACAGGGGCCGAGGCCAAAGAGGGTAGGCTTCCCCCTCCTTACTTAGTCGCGCGTGATGCGCGGGCGTCCCTTCTTCTTGTTGCGCTTACGTGCGAGAGCCGATTTAAGCTTGGCCTTCTGACCGGGCGGCATGAAAAACGCATGCTTCTTTGCGTCCTTGATAATCTCCTCGGTCATCACCCGGCGCTTGAAGCGCCTGAGCGCGCTCTCGATCGATTCACCTTGATTCACTGTTACTATCGCCATTCAAACTTGTCTCCCCAGCTTCTATCCTTAATATCGGAAATTTCGGAGGCGCTTCTGCTTTCCAGTGCGCCTTCGGACTGTCTATTAAACACGCCATAAACCTTAATGGTCAAGCGCCTGCGAGCCCCTGTACGGCCCAGGCTCAAACTTTACTGCGTCTTTCAGGCCTCTCTCCCCTTAGCTCTATAAAGAAAGCGCCGCCCGGCTAAGAACTCTAGTGTGACGCCGGGCATCCGGCGTACTTGAACCCCGCGAAGCCTTTTTGAAGGGCTCGCGGGGTTCGAGTTTTAAGCCACACTGAAGCGACTTTACTCCAAAGGCTCTAGGCGTTGGCCGTCGTGGTCGTCTTGCTGCGGCCCAGGCTTTGAATCTGAACAGGCTTCTCGGCCTTAATGTCGGCCTTCTGAAGCACCATCTCGTTGTAGAGCCGGCGCATCATCGCCGCCTCTTCTGCGGCCGTCTTCGGGCCTTCCATCTGCGGCTTGTTCGGACGCTCTAGGTCTATCTCGTTCAGCGTGAGACCGTGCGTCGGGTCGCTGAGCTGTACTTCCTTGCCCCTGGCAAAGATTTCGTGGCGGCCGTGCTCCTGATACCATTTCGCGACGGTCGCGTTCTGGTGCATGTTCTCGATGATGTTTCTCCAACCGATCCCCGTGTTGTAGGCGCAGAAGGAGATTTCGCCCTCCTGTGTGCCGTAGGGGATGATGCACATCTCCGTGCGGCGAAAATCGTAGTTGAAGAGGTCTTGAAACCACATGCCCGCGATGAAGAGGAAGTTCCAGCGGTCGGCTCGCCGCTTCTCGATATCGGTTTTCGAGCGATTGCCGTCAACCTTGCCGTAATCCTTACCCGTCAGACCGAAAGACTTGTCGAACTTCTTGAACAGCTCATAGAGCGAGAACTGCGACGGGGCGGCATATGGGTTGTAATGCTTCAGCAGCGTGAGCCCCATCATCATGTTCGAGACCCACTTGCCGCGTCCCGCGTCCGTGATCTTCTGCATGTCTTTGACCAGCCCCGGAATGTTCAGGAACTCCGGCACGGGACTCATCTCTTTGGTCTCTTTATCGATCATCACGGCCGTGCCCACGCCGCAGTTCGGGTGGCAGCCGCAGGAGACCTGCCCCCACTCGGCGTCGGGCCCGTGCGCCAGGTCCGCGAAGTCTGCGAACGCGCCCATCAGCGAGAGCGGGAACCAATCGCGCGTAGGCTCCGTGATGCCGACCTGCTTTTTAACGTCGTGAGCCAGGTGCGACAAGGTGTAGCGCTGCTGCAAGCGACGCTGCTCCGTAATCTCCTCATCGCGTCCGGTGAAGGAAACGGGCTGGAAGGAAAGGAAAGCGATCTTCTTAGGATTATCGAGCGCAAAGCGGACGATCGAGCCCACCTGGTCGTTGTTGATGCCGTTGACGAGGGTCGTGACGAGCACTATCTCGACGCCCGCTTCGTGAAGATTGTTGATCGCGCGCAGCTTCACGTCGAAGAGGTTGCCGACCTGCCTGTGGCTGTTGGCGTCGTTGCCTATGCCGTCGAATTGCAGGTAAACGTAGCGCAGGCCGGCTTCGGCGGCCTGGCGACAGAAATCTTTCGACTTGGCGAACTCGATGCCGTTGGTCGCCGCCTGCACGCTGTTATATCCGACCTTGCGCGCATACTTGACGGCTTCTATGAAGTGCGGCGAAATCGTCGGCTCGCCGCCCGAAAACTGGACGGACATCTGCCGGCGCGGCTTAATTGAGATGGCGTTGTCCAGAATCTCCTGAATGTCCTCCATGCTCAACTCGTGGACGAAGCCGACCTGGTTGGCGTCCATGAAGCACGGGTCGCACATCATGTTGCAGCGATTCGTCAGATCAACGGTCAAGACCGAGCCGCGACCGTATTTGATCGTGCTCGACCCGTGATTGTGAAGCTTCTCGTCGTTGTGCGCCTGTATGTCGCGGCCCGGAAACATCGCTTCGATGTGCGAGAGGAACTTAGAGTCGATCGCCATCATATCTTCGTAGTGGCCGTGCGTGGGACAGTCCTTGACCATCCATATCTGGCCGTCGCGCTCTATGATCTGGGCCTTGATCTCGCCCACCTTCTCGTTGATTAGAAGGCTGACATCCTTCTTGCCGCTGATTATGTCTTCGCGCGCCTCTATGACGCACTTCGGGCAGAGCGAATCGGTTGTCCGGGGCCAGCCCAGCGTCGGCTTGCTCTTCTGCCAGGACTTCAAGAGCGGCTTGTCAGACCACTTGGGCGTAAATGACGGATTCGGCTTGTACTTATTGACAGACTGAATCGCGTTGAACAAGCCACCCGCGACGAGGCTCAAGCCCTTCTCGACATGTTTGATTGGTCGCATTAATTTTTCCTTCTCTGTCTCGTTAATATTGCTTTTGAACTTTATGGAGAGCGCGAATCTCGTCCGAAGTCCGTCCAGAGCACGGATTCTCGATAGACATCCGTGCAGTGGCCGAAGCGATAAACGTCTCTTTACGTGGTTGATG
>DASQYE010000113.1:0-6280 GCA_035639355.1 Pyrinomonadaceae bacterium | reverse complement strand
AAGATCGAAGGGCGCTCGCTGCCGCAGGCGCGAACGCCGCTTGAGAAGAGCGGAAGCGTAGAATGAAACGTTGTCCCACATGCCAGAGCACCTACACGGATGACTCGCTTCGTTTTTGTCTACAGGACGGGGCGCAGCTTGTTCGCGCGGGCGAAGCGCCCTCCTCGTTCGACCCCGATGCGACATTGAGAGAGGACTTCGTTGAGCGAAACGACCGTCCACCGCCGACAGAGATTCTGGACGCGCGTATCGCGCCGACCGCGCGCATGCGGTCGCCCGCCCCGACCGAAGTGGTAAACCGGCGCGCGACCCGGCACGGCCCGCAACAGAATATCGCTCCCGCGCCGGAGTCTTCGATGACGGCTATAAAAGCTGCGGTCATCGTCCTCGCCGTATTGCTGCCGATCGTCGCGGGCCTCGGCCTATGGTTATGGCTTCGCTCGTCCGGCGAGAGCAACCGTAATGCGGCTGCGAGCGAAAACGACCGCCGGGCTGGAAACGAAAATGGCGGGGCTTATTCAAACAGGAACGGCCCGACGAGCGCGCCGCCCGGCAGGATTACGGCGACGGCGTCCTCGACACGCCCGCCCCTGGCCGGTAATACTTATGAGCCCGCAAACGCCCTGGACGGACGCTTGATGACCGCCTGGGTCGAGGGCGTGAGCGGCCCAGGCATAGGCGAATGGATACGCTGCGATTTCGAGCGCGAGGTGACGCTGAAAAGAATATCCATAGCCCCCGGTTATTTCAAAAGCCCGCAGATTTGGGCCAGGAATAATCGCGTCTCTGCGGCCACCCTTTACTTCTCCGACGGCACGTCGCGCCGCTTCGGCTTTGACGATCGAATGGAGGAACAACTCCTCGAAGTTGGAGCGATAAGGACGAGCTGGGTGCGAATCGTAATCGACGATGTCTATACGGGGACAGACCCCGACACGGCCATCTCGCAGCTGGCTTTTGAGTGGGAGTAGTGTAATCCGAGGGCGCGTAAAGGTTCGCCGACGCGAGAGCATAGAATGAAACGTTGTCCCACATGCCAGAGCACCTACACGGATGACTCGCTTCGCTTTTGTCTACAGGACGGGGCGACGCTCCTGACCGTGACGGGGAGCGGGGCGGCCCTGCCCGACGCGGAAAAGACTCTGCGTATAGATTCCGCGAGCCGCGCGGGCGATTCCGCGCCGCCGACTGCAATCCTGAGCCCTTCCGCGCTGCCGACCGCTTATCCTCCGAAATCGCCTCTGACCATGCCGCAGCAATCGCGCCCAACCGAAGCGAGCGCGCATGAATTCGTCTCTGCGCCCGGACGAAAAAATAGCGCGCTCGTCATACCCGTCACGATCGCCGCGACGGTACTCGTGCTGGCGCTGGGCGGCATCAGTGCATGGCTGCTCTTCGGCACTAAAAGGAATGAAGCGGCGGGCAATGTTCGCCCCGGCGTAGATAGAACGAGCGCGTCTCCGGCGACCACCGGCAGCCCGGCCGTTTCGCCGCCAGCCGCGACACGGACGCCCGCCGCCTCGCCCTCGCCCGTCGATACGGCGGCGGTGCGCAACGAGGTGACGGCCCTTTTGAACGGGTGGGCCGATTCTTCGACCGAGCGCGACATAGATGCTCACATGAGTTACTACGCCGACACGCTCGACGTTTATTACAACAAGAGGAACGTCGGCGCGAGCACCGTGCGCGCAGACCGCCGGCGCGCATACGATACTTATCAAACGCTCGACATAAGCTTGAGCAATATACGAATCACACCCGACGCGACGACGGGCGAGCGCGCCACGGCCGTCTTCGATAAGACCTGGAGCTTCGAGGGCGAGGAAAAAGTCACGTCCGGGTCTGTACAGCAGGAACTGCGGCTCGCGAAAATAGACGGCCGCTGGCGCATCACAGGCGAGAGGGATTTACAGGTTTACTACGTCAACAGATAAGAGGGGCTGTCATCAGATAAGAGGGGCCTGTCATCTCCTGCGGGGTGGCCCCTGTGGTCGCCGCCCGCAGGGCTCCTCGGCCTCTCAAACGGAAGCTAAGAGTGAAACGCTGTCCCACGTGCCAGAGCACCTATACTAACGACGCGCTGCGCTTTTGCCTGCAAGACGGCGCGACGCTCCTGAGCGTGAGTGGAACCCCGGCCTTCGATTCCGGCCAGGCGGCGGGCGAAGAGACGATTGAGATCAGCGGCTCTTCACAGGCGACGGGCATCGTAGACCCGCGCGCCGCGCCGACCGTCAAATCGCCTCCCGCCGCTCAGACCGCCGTCGAACAAAGGCGCTTTCGCGGGCGCTCAACAAGCGAAGAGGATGAGACGGGCGGGCAACCTCCAAAATCTACGAGCATTCCCCTCGTCGCCGGTATTACCGCGATCATCGTGCTGTTGCTGGTGCTCGTCGGCCTGGGCATCGCGCTGCTGCTGCGCGGAGGAACACAGGACGGCAACAGTAACGCCGCGACGCAGGCGAACACGGACGCAAACAGGAAGAGCGATAACCACTCGGCGGAATCGCCGTCCGACTCCAACTCCGTGAGCAGGCCGCGCAGGCCCGACATGACCGGAGAATTTACGCCCGCAGCGGCGCGCGTCGAGGCCAAAATCCTGCGCGGCCAGCCCGTCACCGCAAACGATATTGCGGGGCTGGAGCGCGCCGAGCTGCGCCGTCTGCGCAACACCGTCTACGCGCGCCACGGTCGCATCTTCGAGAGGATGGAGCTGCAACAGTACTTCGACGGACGCCCCTGGTATAAGAAACGTCCCGATTACACGGATGAAGACCTGAACCCGATTGACCGCGACAATATCAACCTCATCAGGGCGGCGGAAGATCGAAGCCCATAAGAGCGCCGCGACTATTTCTGATAAAACGTGCGAGGTTAAAGCGAGCCGGCGGCAATTACGCGATTACGCGGTGCTCTCGTTTGACGGGGTCGCCGCTTTGGCGCGCGCGTCGTTTCTACGCTTCATAAAGCGGCGCAGGGTAGCCAGACGCTGCTCGCAATCGGGCATCCGCCGCACGAGTTGTTCAAGATGAGAGAGATACCAGGGCGTGCCCGTTACGGAGCGGAACTCTGCCAGAAAGGGCTCGATCTTGGCGAAGACGGCGACCTGCTCGTTATGTATGTCGTTGAATAGCTGCTCGTCTATGGCCCCGTGATTGACGAACGCCGCAGCCATATCCCAGTAGGTCGTCACCATACGATACTTGGCGTTGTGCTCGCCGACGATCGTTTGTAATAGGTCTTGCGCGCTCTCCGGGTGAAAGTCCGTCGTAAACCAGTCGCGCGCCTTGCGCATAGTCTCCTCGCGCCTCAGCTCATAGAGTCGCAGAATCAGGTTCGCATCCTCTTGCTTGGTAGACATTGCCTTAATCTCTCCTCTCTCGCTTGAAGGCTGTAGTTGATCTGTAAGAAGCGATCGGGACACCGTGCCCGGAGCCTGACGTTCGGCGCTTCGTGACGTTCGGCGCTTATAGTGCCCGTCTTCATCGGCTTAACGCAAGGCGCGCCGGAGGCTCTCTGTGCGCGACTGGAATCCGGCTACGCGTAAGCGGGCCGTGCACGCTGCGGCGTGTCCCCTGATCGAAGTCAGCCGGCGGTCTGGCCGGGCCCATAATTGTGACGGAAAATATTTGCTTGACACGGCAAAGGTGGTAGACTATGGCCACAGTCCGGCCCCGCTAAGGTTTTCGGCCAGGCTTACCTTTCCCCGCACTTCGACGGACAAACTTTCTATCAAGAGCGCCTGGACGACCCGCACGGGCTTGACCAAACAAGCAGCCGCACAAAACGTGTCGCCGGCGACCCTTTAGCCCCCGGAGGGCCTGGTCATGGATGTCCCCCACATCATCGCCGGACGATTTCGCATCGAGTGTGAGATCGGCAGAGGCGGCATGGGCACTGTCTATCGTGCTACTCACCTTGGACTCGAACGCCCCGTCGCCGTCAAGATCATCAAGACCGAATATGCTTCCGACCCGCACGTGACGGATCGCTTCCTGCGCGAAGCGCGAACCATGGCGCGGCTGCGCCACCCGCACGCCGCGATGATCTTCGACGCCGGCAACCTGCCGGACGGACGCCATTTCATCATCATGGAGTTCGTCGAGGGCGCGACGCTCTCCGAGACGCTCCAGCGCGAGGGGCCTTTCACGCCCGAGCGCGCCGTCCGCATCGCCTCAGACATCTGCGACGTGCTCGCAGAAGCGCACAGCCTCGGCATCATTCACCGCGACCTCAAGCCTTCAAACATCATCCTCAACGAGCGCGGCGTGTGCGTGCTAGACTTCGGCGTGGCGAAGGTGCTGGCGACCACGTCCACGGATAAAATCTCTACGCACGCGACGACGGGCTCGGGCGCAATCGTCGGCACGCCGCGCTACATGTCGCCGGAACAGTGCATGGGCCAGAGGGTCGAAGCGCGCAGCGACCTCTACAGCCTCGGCGTGCTCCTCTACGAGATGTTATCCGGGCGGCCGCCTTTCATGGACCCGCTCGCCTCGGCCGTGCTCGTCAAGCAGGCGACCTCGCGTCCGCAATCCCTTTCGGCGCTGCGCCAGGACTTGCCGCAACCGCTCGTGCATGCCGTCCATACCCTGCTCGCCAAACAGCCCGAAGCTCGACCGCGAAGCGCGGCGGCGGCGCGCGCGCTGCTGGAAAAGAGCATCGTTCGACCGGAGCGCGCGCGACCCGATATCTCGCCGCTGGCGACAACCGTCTCGACCATCGGGGCGGGCGTCGGAGCGGGACGCTGCATAATCTTTCGCGCGGTCACGCCGCTGATGATAATCGCCGTGCTCGGCCTGCTGCTTCTGGTCTGGGGCCACGGCGGGCAGAATATGCTTCAAACCGCGACGCTCGAACGCGACGCGGAGGCGGCGTCGCGCGATTCTCTAGCCACGAGCGCGGGCGCGCCCGTCATACTCCCGTCGGCGCTCTCGCAAGACGAGGCGCGCCGCGTAGTCGCCGCCGCTTCCCACGGGCCAGTCAGCGACGTGCGCGTCGTGCGAAGGGGACGCGCCTCAGCCATCGTCTCCATACACGACGAGCAGCGCGCGGGCACGACCCATCTCTTCATGATGGAGCGCGCGGGCGGACGCTTCAGCGTGACGGGTCGCGCGGCGCTCGACACGACCGATTTTCGCGGCGCGAGCTGGACGGCCGAGACCGTGGACGCCGACGGCGACGGCTCCGACGAGGTGCTTTATACGGGCACGCGAGTTAAGGGACGAGCGCAGGGCTATCGCCTTGTGCTCTACGACGCGCGCACGCGCCGGGCCTACTCGCTGCGCATAGAGAACGGAGCGACCGGCGGAAAGACGCTGCGCGCCAGGTGGTCGTCGAACGCGCTGCTTCGCGCGGCCGCGCCCTATCGCACGGTACTGCAACAACACGCGCGTATGATCGCCGCCGCCGACTGAGCCAGCGCAGAGCGCGCGCCATCCATCAGGATCAAGCCTTGGGCCCCAGGCGGGCGCGTCGCTGCCGGAAAGAGCGCGCCACAGCGCGCCGCGCTCGAAACGGCTTTCGACTTTGTCCGAGACGTGAAATGGAAAAAGAAACGGTCGCCTCCTTCCTGGACTATTTCGAGAAAATCCGTGCGCGAACCCTTCGCGTCGTCGAGTGCATCCCGCCCGACAAGATCGACTGGACATACAGGGAAGGAAGCTTCACCTTCGCGGATATGATTCGTCACCTGGCGGCGATAGAGAGATACATGTACGCGGAGAACGCTCAACTGAAGCCCAGTCGTTATCCGGGCCACGGCAGGGAGCTGGCCGACGGCTACGAAGGCGTGCTCGAATTCATCAATCGAATGCACGCGGAATCGGTCGAGATATTCCGCGCGCTGAGCGATGAAGATTTGCAGAAGAGATGCCTGACTCCGGGCGGCGCTTCGATCACGGTCTGGAAGTGGCTGCGCGCGATGATCGAGCACGAAGTCCATCATCGCGGACAAATCTATCTCTATCTGAGCATGCTCGGCGTCCAGACACCCCCGCTCTACGGCCTGACCTCCGAAGAGGTCTTGGAGAGAAGCCTCTCCCGGCGTTAGGACAGTACCCGGCGAGACTTGTCGCGCCTGCGCCAGACGTGTCAAGATAGCTTCGGCTCTGATTAAGTTTGTCCTGCCCGTCGAATGGGCCCACGCTTCCCCTTTATGAGCAGTTCCAGGTTCGACCAATCCGCTTGCGATCAGCTTGCAGAGTGTGTCCGCGAGATCGAGACCGAGACGGATGCGGAGCTGGTCATAGTAGTGCGCTCATCCTCCGGCTCGTACCGTCAC
>DASQYE010000112.1:0-2595 GCA_035639355.1 Pyrinomonadaceae bacterium | reverse complement strand
ACGACCCCTGCGGCATTGCCACGCATCTCGCGTCTTCGCCTGCTCAACACGCTTCACGGCAGCCTCGCCTCTTGCACCTCGACCATCGTCAACGGTCGGGCCGGTACGGGTAAAACCATGCTGGCGACCGATTTCGCAAAGCGCTCAGGCCGTCGCGTGGCCTGGTACAAGGTGGACGCCTCGGACGGCGACCTGCGTGTTTTCTTTCAATATCTGATCGAGAGCGTGCGTCGAGAGCGCCCGCGTTTCGGCTACGAGATGCTGGTCAAGCTGCTGGCGGAGACGAGCGCGCCCGAAGATGTTCCGCTGCTCGCGGAGTCTTTCGTCTACGAGCTGATCGAATCGGGCAGCGACCCGCTCCTGATCGTCGTCGATGATCTTCATCTTGTTTATGACGCCGAGTGGGTCGTGCCCTTCTTTCGTCGCCTGCTCCCACTGCTGCCGCCCGAGGCGCACATGCTGATTACGGGGCGCAGCCTGCCGCCGGGGCCGCTGTGGCGTATGCGTTCCAAGCAGACGCTCTGCGTTATAGAAGAAGGGGTCATGGCTTTCACAGAGGAGGAGGCGAAGAGATTGTTCAAGAGCTACGGGCTGACGCAGGCGCAGGCGCTCTCGGCCCTGGCGCAGACGCGCGGGCGTGCCTCTGCGCTCGACAGGGCCGCCGCCCTTTTGAGCGCGCCCGGAAAAGCGACGGCCGCCGGTGCGAAGACCGGCAAGAGAAGGAGAATCAACCGGGCGAGCATACTACAGATACACGGCTATTTAATTTAGGAGCGACGATCGACTGAAAGGATGGTCAAAAGCCCGCGTGCGGCGGGCGCTTAAACCTCGCATCGATCTGCTGACGACTTGCGCGGCGAGAACCAGTATGCTAAATCCCCCACACGAATTAAGTGTCGCTGACTGTTTATCTCTCCATCCAGATCATGCTCGATATGCGAGGCCAGGGCTGATGGCAGAAAGACCCCCTCAGGAAAACGCCGGCCAAACTTTACCTTTACCCCCCTCGGTGGCGAAGCAGACGCGGGCGGCACGCGCTCTGCCCGCATTTTTCCTGCGCACCAAGCTCCTGCCGCCCCGCCCGGCCCCGGCCCTGCTTCCGCGCCCGCGCCTGACCGAACGACTGCTCGCCAACCTGGCGCATCCCGTCACGCTCGTGACGGCCAATGCCGGCTCGGGTAAGACGACGCTCGTTGCGGATTTCGTGCGCTCGAACGGCCACAAGTTCGTCTGGTATCAACTGGAGAACTCGGACGCCGATCCTCTGGTCTTCCTCGGCTACGTCACGCATGGCATCAAGCAGGCCGTGCCCGGCTTCGGCGAAGTGATGCTCTCTTACTTGCAGGAGTCGGCCGCCGAGCTGGCCCAGCAGCCCGAGCGAGCCGTCGATGTGATGCTCAACGAAGTCCTGGAAAACGTCGAGCAGCAATTCATACTTGTACTGGACGATTATCACCACCTGGGGACGGAGACGGCCGTGCACGGCGTCGTTGACCGCCTGCTCGCATACCTGCCGGACGTGATGCACGTCATCATCATCTCGCGCGACGTGCCGCCGCTATCCCTGGCCCGCCTGCGCAGCCAGGCTTCGCTCGCCATCATTGATCGCAACGAGCTGCTATTTACAGATGAAGAGACGCAGGAGCTTTTCCGCAAAGTATTCGATCTGGAGCTGACGCCCGAGCAGTTGAGCGAATACCGAGAGAGGACGCACGGCTGGATCACTGCCCTGCAACTTGTGAGGCAGGTCGCGCAGCGGCAGGCGTTGGCGCGCGGCGGCGGCGGCGGCAGCGCGCCCGATCTGGTCGAGATTCTGAGGCAATCCGAGCGCGACATCTTCGATTATTTCGCCGAAGAGGTTTTTGCAGACGAAGCGGAAGTCGTGCAACGGCTGCTGATGAAAGTTTCGCTGCTCGACCGCCTCGGGCTTGAGACGTGCAGGCGTCTCTATCCGGGCGACGGCTGCTCGTCCGTGCTGCCCGCGCTCGTCAGGCGCAACGTCTTCATCACGGTCGCGTCCGACGAGCGCGGTGAAGAATATCGCCTGCACCCGCTCTTCCAAGGGTTCCTGCGCCGCCGCCTGCGCTCCGAGATCGGTCAGACCGGGGTGGCCGCTGAGCACGCGCGCATCGCCGATTATTTTCTGGATCGCGGCTCCTGGGAGCAGGCCGTGCATCACCTCATGGCGGCCGAGGATTTCGAGCGGGCCGCGCGCGTGATCGCCGATAAGGGCGGCGACTGGATAGCTTCGGGCGCGCTCTCCTCGCTCGTCTCGTTTGCCGAGGCGCTGCCCTCTGCCGTAGTCGAAAAACAGCCGCGCGCTCTGGCCCACCGCGCAGAGGTGGCGCGCCTTCGCGGCAACTACGATGCGGCGCAAATGCTTTTCAGCCGCGCCGTACCACTGCTGCGCGAGCAGAACGACCGCGAGGGTGAGGCCGAAGCCTTGCATTCGCTGGCGACGATAGCCAGACGGCGCGGCGAGTGCGCGACGGCCTTTACCTACCTCGACAGCGCCATCGAGTTAACGGACGAGCATTCCGTAGTGCGTATCAAGTGCGGCAATACGCGCGGCCTTTGTTTGATGGCGACGGGCGA
>DASQYE010000111.1:0-8605 GCA_035639355.1 Pyrinomonadaceae bacterium | reverse complement strand
CGCGGTCGAGACGGTGCGGGCCAAAGACCTTGCGACCATCATCTACACCTCGGGCACGACGGGCGAGCCCAAAGGGGTGATGCTGACGCACGATAACTTCGTCTCGAACGTGCTGACGATCTCGGGCGAGTTCCCGATTTCGTCCACAGACATCTCGCTCTCCGTTCTGCCACTCTCGCACATCTTCGAGCGCACGGTCTTCTACGTCTTTTGCTGGAACGGCGTCTCCGTCTACTACGCGGCGTCGTTCGATCAGGTCGGCGAGCACCTGCGCGAAGTGCGCCCGACGGTGATGACGGCCGTGCCGCGCCTCTTCGAGAAGGTCTACCATCGCATCATCAAGAAGGGAACGAGCGAGGGCGGCTGGAAAAGCAGGGTCTTCACGCGCGCGCTTCGTGTGGGCCAACGCTACGCCGAGTTGAAGGATAAGGGAGAAGGCGTGCCGCCGCTCCTGGAGATTCAACAGGAGATGGCGAGCTGGCTCGTCTTCTCTAAGTGGCGAGCGGGTGTGGGGGGGCGCCTGCGTTACTTCATCTCGGGCGGCGCGCCCCTTTCGCCCGCTCTCTCTTACGCTTTCCTGGCCGCAGGCATCCCTATCCTTCAGGGCTTCGGGTTGACCGAGACCTGCATCGTATCTGCCAACCGCACGGAAGATAACCGGGTCGGTTCGGTGGGCCTGCCGTTCCCAGGCATAGACGTAAGACTGGCCGCCGACGGAGAGATTCTGGTGCGCGGGCCAAACGTGATGCTCGGCTACTATAACCACCCGGAGTCAACGCAGGCGGCCATGACGGACGGATGGTTCGCGACGGGCGATGTGGGCCACATGGACGAGCGCGGCCACCTTTATATTACGGATCGCAAGAAAGACCTCTTCAAGCTGTCGAACGGCAAGTACATCGCGCCGCAGCTGGTCGAGAGCCTGGTCAAGCAGAGCGAGTTCGTCAATCAGGTGGTAGTGGTCGGCGCCGGGCGCAAACAGGCGGCCGCGCTCATTGTGCCCGATTGGGAAGCGCTCTCAAGCGCGCTGGGCGAAAACTCTTCGCCAAACGCCGCCCGTCGCGCCGAGCTGAGCCGCGACCCGGCAGCCATCAAGATCGTGCAACGCGACGTAGCCGCGCTGACGGCCGAGTTGGCCGACTACGAGCGCGTGCGCCGCGTCGCGCTCCTGCCCGAAGAGTTTTCCATTGACGGCGGAGAGATGACGCCGACCCTGAAGGTGAAACGCCGCGTCATAGACGGGAAATACGGCGCGTTGATAGATGAGCTTTACGGCGTCGCGGAGTAGCCGCGCTCGGTGCGGCGTGTGTGTGGAGTTGACTAAACGGTTCGGCCCGCGCGATTGAATGAGAATGTGCGCTCCGGGTTGTGGTCTCGCTGCAAGCCTGTGATGCGGTAGACGGCCCCGTTCGAGGGGCGTTTTTCAGTCTCAGGCGTCCGTGAACGTCAGAGGCACTTTATCGTAAGCCGTCTCGGCGTAAACTTCCATACTGATAAGGCTTCTGCCCAGGATCGCTTCGGCCAGATGGCGCAGGTTCAAGGGCATTTCCGCCACGGGGCACTCTTCCTCTATGGGGCGGTGTTCCATCAATAATTGAAGCTCCGCGCCGCAGAACTCGCAGGCGTCCAAGTGCAGTGTGACCCAGGCGCGCTGCTCCGCAGGGAGATCCTTCGTACGGTAACAGAGCAACATCTCCGATGAAGGGCAGCTGGTTTGTTTACGAAATAAGCTCACAAATGAAGGACTCATGGAAATTTTCCCCTCTGCGTCCGCAGACCCCACTATGGGCCACTGTTGCCTAAAAACCCTGGCTCGCCTGACTTAAAGCGCCACGTACAAATCAGGTCGCGAGGCTAAGGGGCAAGAGAAATATCGCGAGCCGAAATAGCGAAAACTGAACGGGCGCTTCGCCTGATCTACGGAGATAAAGCGTTAATCCCCCCCTATTTCCATAAGTTTGCGGCCCCTTTGACCCCCTTTTTTATGAGGTTTACTAAATTTTTGCGATTCGTGTAAAAAGATGTTGCTCGTTTCCGGTTTTGCTGATAACATCTTTTCGGTCAGTCAAGGAGCCCGCGCTCCTACTGAAAAACCCCCTTCAAGGATGATCGCGCCATTCCCCTTTTGCGTTCATCTGGCGCGGCGACTCCAACAAGGTTGAAAACACGAGGGCCTGCGGGTAGCGATAGGTGATCTCAGCTGGTGAGAAGTAAATCCGGTAAGCTACCAGAGCATCGTGACCGACTCTCCTACGAATGACCGCCACGACCCGCCCATTCTCTTTACAACAGGTATATTGATCGTAGACGTTGCCCGTGACGCTTCAATCACCGTGGCGTGTCGGAGCCGGGCCTGAATAGTCCCGTCGGATTTTCGCCAACATACCAAAGCTGTGAAACCTACTCGTGAAAACCCCCCGAAAGGCTCCTCGATGAGCGTGACCAAGGAACACGCGCGCGCGTCGCGCCCTCAGTTTGAACGCCAGTCGCGTGCCGGGCGATGGACTGAAAGCCTGCGCTCGTCCGATGTCAGCCGCCTGTGGGCCGAGCTGCACCGTATTGTCAGTCATCACCCGCTCGTGCGCGCCTCGCGTAACGCGGGCTTGCTCGTAGAGGAAGGCTCACAGAACACTTACACGGATTTAACTCAGGAATTATTCGTACAGCTTCTCAGCAAAGGGCGCTTCCAGCACTACCTGGATACGGAGATGACGGACGCGGAGATCGAATGCGAGATCGGCCAGATCGAGCTGACGAACCTCCTGACGGCCGAGCTGCGCAAGCGCCACCCGGAATCCTACCGCCTGGCCCGCCGCATCTCGACCTTGATTCAATCGAGCGCGAATTTCCGCCGCTTCGATTCCTCGGGCCTGGATGATGAGCCGCACCGTCGTCTAGCCGACCGCGTTTATGGTCTGAGCGAGTGGCCCGACGGCAAGCCGCGCCGCGAACAGCACGATCTTGAGCAGCGAGCCCACTTAATCCCTGTGCGCCAGCGCGACACGCGCATGGTCGGCTGCACGGGCGACTCGCAGGTCGTCATCAGCAACCTAGACCTTGAAGACTTGATTATCTGCGTCCTGGACGCGGCGGATGCGCCCGTAGACGTGCGCACGCTTCGCAGCCTGGTGATGTCGCGCCTGCCCGTGATGGACATCTACTTGGTTCCGCTCGGCGGAGACGACTCCGAAGAGGGTGGAAGCCAGTTCGAGCCCGTGGACGGGTGCGAGAACCCGGAAGAGGGGCTCCTGCGCCGCGAGTCGGAGCGCGAGGCGGCAGGCTTCGTCGATCAGTTTTTACGAAATTTGCACGGGACGGTGCGCGGCAAGCTCAAGCAATACAATCGCATGCTGGGCGTTTTGTGGCATTGCTACCTGAGCCCGGATCACTCTACGCAGCTGGAAGTCGCAGCCGCCCTGGGCGTCTCGGATTCGCTCGTCTCGGATTATCGCCGCCGCATCGAACAGGAGTTACGCGCCCTCGCTTTCAACGAGATAGAGGAAGCGCGCCGTTTCGAGATGGCGCTCAGAGAGAGAGTGCGTGCGCTGGTGCTGGTCGGCGATGAAGAGAGCGTGCCGGTCTGAGGCGCGTGCTTCCGTAATTGCCGTGAAGACCTTACGGGCGTTACACTTTGAGGGTTCTCGCGCGGCCTGACGGCCGGCAAAACCTTTCGGGCCGAGCACAAGCGCGCCCCTCCTGCCGCCGCCATGACCTTTTAGATGCCCGGAGCGCTTCGGCCGAAGCCGTCTGAAGGGCCACGCGCGCGCGGCTGCCCTTAGATGACTCGTGCCGAGCGCCAGAGATGGGACACAACAGTTATTCCAGCGATTACGAACCCGTCACGCGCCAGCGGCGGGCGCGATTGTGGGAGAGCGACCCCGCCCCAGCCGCCGCAGGAGTTGTGGCAGAGGACGAGGCTTGGCTCGCGCCCCGCGCCTGCCCGGCGCAAGCCGAAGAGAGCGCGGAGATTCCTGCCACGCCGCACGCCGCCGGAGCGCGCACGCTAAGGCCCGAGCGCTCGATCCTCAAGCGCGGCCATGCCCTCAGCTACGCCGGATTGTTCCTCTACACGGTGGCCGTCTTTTTTCGTCCCTACGAATTTTCGCCCTCGCTGGCGTGGATGATAAACATCTCATTCTGGTTCGCAGTCTTCACCCTGCTCGTCTACGTTCCGACGCAACTCTCTCTGGACGGCACGCTGACCGTACGACCCAAAGAGGTCAACCTGGTGCTTCTGTTGTGCCTGGCGGCGCTCCTCTCCATACCGCTGGCGCTCAGCCCCGGCCAGGCCTTGGAATACTTCATCAGCATCTTCATCAAAATCGTCATCATGTTCATCGTGATGGTGAACGTGGTGCGAACCCGCCGACGACTGCACGGCCTCTTTTTTCTGACGATAGCGGCCGGGTGCTTGTCGAGTGTGACGGCGATTCAAGACTATCGAAGCGGGAATTTCACGGTCGAAGGCTACCGCGTGATGGGCAAGATAGGAGTCTACGGCCTGTTCGGCAACCCGGACGACATGGCGCTCCACCTGGTAACGATGCTTCCCATCGTCGTCGCGCTGCTGCTGGGCTCTCGCAGTTTAATAAACAAGCTGGTGTTCGGCAGCATCACGCTCTTGATGCTGGCGGGCACGATCTTCTCTTTCTCGCGCGGCTGCTTTCTGGGCCTGCTCGCGCTGACGGCCGTCATGGCCTGGAAGCTAGGCCGTCGTAACAAGGCGGCTGTGCTCGTACTGTTGTTCGTCGCCGCCCTGGTCTTCCTGGCTCTTGCACCCGGCCACTTCGCCACGCGCATTCTCTCCATCTTCGATCACAGCCTAGACCCCGTGGGCTCGGCCAGCGCACGCCAGGACATATTAATCAGGTCGATCTGGGTGGCGCTGCGCCACCCGCTCCTGGGCGTCGGGATGGGCTGCTTTCCCATCGCTTCGATACGCAACCTGGGAACGCACAACGCCTATACGCAGGTGGCGGCGGAACTGGGACTGCCTGCGCTCGCCGTCTACGTCGGGTTCATGGTCTATCCGATCAAGCGGCTCTACCGTATCGAGCGCGAGACGTTCGACGCGCGCCGCTCCTCGCGCTTCTATTATCTGGCGGTCGGCTTGCAGGCGAGCCTCGTGGCCTACATGGTCGCCAGCACCTTTTACACGGTGGCCTTCAACTGGAACGTCTATTACCTGGTCGCGTATGCGGTCTGCCTGCGCCGCATGTATGAAGCCGAAGCAGCGGCATCAACAGCGAAAATGAGCGTGTCGCGCGAGGCCGCCGGGAATACTACGGACAGAACCATAGGGCGCGCACGCGCCCTCGACGCTCTCGATGAAAAGCGTTTGACATGAGCTTGAAGGTGATAGCAGAGGCGGTTTTCTGGTCGAGCGCGGCGGCGTTCCTCTATACCTATGTCGGCTACCCGCTCCTGTTGCTCGTCGTAAGCTCTGTGCGCCCGCGCGCGGTCAGGCGTGCGCAGCTTGAGACGCCTGCCGTGACCGTGATTATCACCGCCTACAACGAGGAGCGCGACATCGAAGCGAAACTCGAAAACACGCTGGCGCTCGATTATCCGAAGGAAAAACTGGAAGTGATTGTCGCTTCCGATTGCTCTACGGATCGCACGGACGAGATCGTGCGAGGGTTCGCCGCGCGCGGCGTGCGTCTCTATAGACAGCCCGAACGGCAGGGCAAGACGGCGGCGCAGAACGCGGCGGTCGCAGTGGCCGGGGGCGAGATCATACTCTTCTCCGACGCGACGACGCTCTACCGGCCGGACGTGCTGCGGGTCATGATGCCGAGCTTCGCTGACGCGACGGTGGGCTGCGTGGCGGGCCGCCTGGTCTATATCGACCCGTCGTCGTCGAGCGTCGGGCGGGGCGCGCGCTCCTACTGGGGCTACGAAACATTTCTGAAGAGACACGAGAGCCGCGCCTGTTCGCTGATCGGCGCGTCGGGTTGCCTGTACGCCGTCAGACGCGCGGCCTACGTGCCGCTTTATAACGAGGCGTGCAGCGATTTTCTGATCGCCACGGTGATGGTCGAGCAGGGCTTGCGCGCCGTCTATGAGCCGGACGCGGTGTGCACGGAAGAGACCAACAGGCGGCCCGGCAAAGAGCTTCGTATGCGAGTGCGCATCATCACACAGACTTTTACAGACCTGTGGCGTCACCGCGCGATGCTCAACCCGCTCCGCAGCGGCTTCTACGCCGTAGAGCTTCTCTCGCACAAAGTCCTTCGTTATCTAGTGCCGCTCTTTCTCCTGGCGATCTTTGTCACCTCCGCGCTGCTTGCTCCACACTCGCCCCTTTACGTGGCGGCGCTGGTCGCGCAGGTTCTTTTCTACGCGGCGGCGGCGCTCGGGGCGGCGCTTGAGCGGGCCGGCGCGAGAGTCCCTCTGTTGGCGCTGCCGCACTATTTTGTGCTCGCCAATCTCGCCTCGGTGCTGGCCTTTTACAAGTTCGTGCGGGGCGAAAGATATGCGCGCTGGGAGCCGATTCGCGAGCCGGCCGCTTCGCCCGCAGCAGCGGCAGCAGCAGCGGCCCGGCTTGCGCCTTCGGCGACCGCCATCGCCTCTACGGAAGGGAGGGACGGTTGATGCCTGAGTCGCGCCCGAATGATTCGAGCCTCACGCGCGCCGCGCATGCGCCGGCCGTGAGCATCATCATCCCCGCCTACAAAGTGGCGGCCTACATCCGCGAGACTCTTGATTCCGTCTTCGCGCAGACCTTTACCGATCACGAAACCATCGTCATCAACGACGGCTCGCCCGATACCGATGAGCTTGAGCAGGCGCTTCGGCCGTACCTCGATCGACTCGTCTATATCAAGCAGGAGAACAGGGGCGCGGCCGCCGCGCGCAACGCCGGATTGAGGGTGGCGCGCGGGCGCTACGTGGCGTTCCTGGATGCCGATGACTGGTGGCTGGAGAACTACTTGCGCGAGCAGGTCGGCTTTATAGAGCGAGGCGAGGGTTACGATCTGGTCTACGCCGATGCTTTGATTACGGGCGATTCGCCCCTGGCGGGTCGTAATTTCATGGCCATATCACCTTCGCGCGGCCGTGTGACATTCGAGAAACTGGTCGCGCAGGATTGTAACGTCATCACCTCTGGAGTCCTCGCGCGCAGGGAAGTGATACTCGACATCGGCCTCTTCGACGAAGAGCTGCGGCGCGCGCATGACTATGATCTGTGGATGCGCCTGGCTCGCGCCGGGGCGCGCATAGGCTATCAACGCAAGGTGCTGCTTCGCTACCGTGTCCACGCCGGCAGCCTGTCGGGAGATGCTATTCAACAGATCGAGAGGGAGTTAATAGTCTTCGAGAAGATGCTCACCCGCGACGATCTGACGCCGCGTGAGCGAAGGATCGTGGAAGGGGCCGTCGAAAGGCTGAAATCTCATTGGAAGCTGGAGCACGGCAAGCTTCGGTTGGCCCACGGCGACTTCGCCGCCGCATCCCTGGAGATCGAGGACGCGAACAAATCACAGCGCCGGTTGAAGCTGCGGCTGGTGCTGCTCTGGCTTCGCATCGCGCCCCGATCTTTGCAGCGCTTTTACAAGCTGCGCCTGACCTGACATTTCATCATAGAGACCTGAGCCGATGTCGCTGAACAAGTTTCCTACCGAGCCCGAAGCGCCGCCGCATGCGTCGGAGCGGCACCTTCGTACCGACCACCTGATGAATGATCTAGGTGGGCGGACGGCTCGCGGCGGAGCCCTGACGTTCGCTTCACAGGGATTCAAGTTCTTTGCAGGCATCGCCGGAACCATCGTCCTGGCCCGTTTACTGACACCCGAAGACTACGGGCTGATCGGTATGGTGGCCATCGTCACCGGCTTCGTCTCGATGTTTAAAGACATGGGCCTCTCGATGGCGACGGTGCAGAAATCCGACATCAAATACGAGCACGTGAGCACGCTCTTCTGGGTCAACGTGGCGCTCAGTTTCGCGATCATGCTCTTGACGGTGGCGCTCTCGCCTGCGGTCGCCTGGTTTTTCAAGGAGCCGCGCCTGTTATGGATCACTATCGCTTATGCCGGGGGCTTCATCTTCGGCGGGCTCTCCGTCCAGCACGAGGCTCTATTGCGCAGGCAGATGCGCTTCGGGGCGCTTGCCATCACAGAGATCAGCTCGGCGTTGGCCGGTTTCGTGACCGCCATCGTGCTGGCGTATTTCGGTGCGAGGTACTGGGCGCTGGTTGTCAATCAGCTGGTGATGAGCTTGGTTTATGCCGTCGGTGTCTGGGTCGTGTGCGGCTGGCGTCCCGGTCTTCCGGTTCGTTATTCGGGAGTCCGTTCGATGCTCGCTTTCGGCGGCAACTACACTGGATTCAGTATCGTCAACTACTTCGGCGGCAATCTGGACAACCTGCTCGTCGGGCGCATCTGGGGGGCCGCGCAGTTGGGCTTTTATGCCAAGGCTTATCAACTGCTTCTCCTGCCAATCGACCAGATCAACGCTCCGGTCACTGCCGTGGCAATGCCCGCTTTGAGCCGGCTCACCGATTCGCCAGAGCGTTATCGCCAGGCGTACTTACGGATTCTTCAAAAGCTGGCGATCATCACCATGCCGGGCGCGGCCTTTATGATCGCCACTTCCGATTGGC
>DASQYE010000110.1:0-7583 GCA_035639355.1 Pyrinomonadaceae bacterium | reverse complement strand
GCCTATGGATTGCTCTGCGCGCAAGGTAGGGTTGCCGAAGCGCATAAAGCCTGCGTTCTCGAACGTGCCCTCGCCGAAGCGCTCGAAGAGCGACGGCGCGCGGAACCCGTTGCCTACGTGGGCCCGCAGCTTCGTCCCCGTTGAGCGAATGAAGTAGGCGATCGAGCCGTCGCCCGTGACGGAGCTTTCGGCGTTGATCTCGCCTAAAAATCCAGGGCGGTCGGCGGCGTCGATGCGGTAAAACTGGCCGCGCAGGCCCACGGAGACCTGCAACCTATCGTCGAGCAAAAAGAGCTGATCCTGCCCGAAGATGGCGAAGGTTCGCTGGCGATCCGTGTCGCCCCCGCCCGTGCCGAAGGCCGATAGCGACTCCTGAAAAAGCGTCTCGCGCTCGAACTCGAATCCGGCCGTTGCCAGATTCTTGCGCCCGAAGCGAAAGTTGGCCCGCGCGTCCAGCGTATCGGTCGAGCCATTGTTCGTACTGACGAACTCGAAATCGCCGAAGGGGAAAAGGGAGGCGAAGCGCGGGTCAATCTCCGTCCCGTTGTAATTCCTCCTGCGGGTCGAAACATGCTGGTAGGCCACCGTGTAGGAGAAAATCTCGCCCGCGCGGTGCGTCAATCTAACGGAGCCGACCAACAAACGGTTGCGTCGTCCCTGGTCGGGATTATTGAAATCGGGCTGGAAGGTCACGCCCTCGACGGCTAAAGGGTATTGCTGTTGGCTCGCGGCTGCGCCGGCTAGTGCGCGCGGGTTGCTGTTGACGATCGCGTTCGAGACCGTGCCGTAAAAGTTCGCGCCGATGGTGATCGAGGGCGTCGCGTCGAACTGAAAACGCGCGCCTCCCGCCGTACTGCCATACTGGTCGTTGCCATCGACGCCCCTTCGCACGTCTACGCGCGTCAGGCCGAAGCTAAAACCGGCGCGGCGTCCCAACGCGCCCGAGCCCCGTAAGCGTCCGCGAAAGAGGCCCAGACCGCCGCCCTCCGCGCCCGCCTCGAAGCGAGGGCCGCCCGTGCCCGTCCCCGGCACAAGGTTGATGACGCCGCCGATGGCGTTCGAGCCGTAGATGGAGGAGCCCGAGCCGCGCAGTATCTCTACGCGCTCAAGCCCCGAAGGCGCGAGGTCTGTGAAGAACGGAAGCGCCGAGCCGTTGATGTCGGAAGCATCGCGCACGCGCAGCCCGTCGAGCAGCAACGCCGTATCGAAATTCCTCTGGCCGCGCAAACGCAGGGTGGTGAGCGCGCCCGGCGAGCCCTGCTGCTGCACGCGCAATCCCGGCGTGCCGCGCAGGGCCTCCGCGAGCGACAACTCGCGCCGAGCCTCCATCTGCTCTTCTCCGATGAGCGTCACGGCCTTCGAGACCTCGTCGGCGCGTTGCGGCGTGCCCGTCGCCACGATCACTACCGACTCACTAATCGCCGCCACCGGCAGCAATATGTCGCGCGTCGCCGCATCGCCGCGCTCGACGCGAAAGCCGTCCGATGTGACGACGGCGAACCCTCGCGCCGTCACCTCTAAAATATAGTCGCCCGGCCCAAGGCCCGTGAAAGCATAAGTCCCGTTCTGGTCTGTCCGCGCGAAAAGGCGCACGCCTTCACGCGAGCGCAGTCGAACCTCGGCCCCGGCCACGGCTGCGCCGCGCTCATCCGTAACGCGCCCCTTGACGCTGGCCCCCGCCTGGGCCAACGCGCTCGACGAAAATACAAAGAGCAGCGCCAGCACAGCCAGCGCCCACCAAAGCTTTGCAAAGCCGCAGGGGAGCCCCCTCCCCTCATTCTTCGTATATCTCATGTTTAGCTTCTCCTGCCCGTCGCAGTACGAGCTTGCAAGAGAGCGCCGGATAGGTCTCCTGACTCACAGCGGAAAAGCAGGGCGGAACCAAGGGCTGAAGGATGAGGGATGAAATGGTTGAACAGTTGATTCACTTGACGCTGTAATTCAATCTCTTTCATCCCTCATCCCTCTGCCCTCATCCCTTCGTTCCTTCTTGCTTTTCCGTTCCGCGCCTTCCCGTTCCCCCGAGGGGACAGTGGCTTAAAAGAGCTGCGGAACGTCGTCGCCGCTTACAGTTGCGCGGGCAGTGGCGGCTTTGCACCGCCTTCCCTGATCCGTCGCTCGTCGGTTGACGAAATCACCGGCGCGCTTCATGCACCGGCGTAATGCGTGGCGCTCCCGTTACCGGATGAGCGTCCACCAGAACTTCAATGTCGAAAAGCTCGCGCAGGGCTTCGGGCGTCAAGACCTCGCGGGGGGCCCCGAGCGCCAGCGTTCGCCCGCCCTTGAGCAGTAATACTCGATCCGCGAACGCGGCCGCGAGATTAACGTCGTGCGTCACGACGATGGCCGCCGTGCCCTTCTGATCGCTGCGCGCTCGCACAAGCCTCAGCACGGCGGCCTGATGGGCTAGGTCCAGGTTCGCCGTCGGCTCGTCAAGCAAGAGGATGGACGCCTCTGTCGCCAGCGCGCGTGCCAGCACGGCGCGTTGACGCTCGCCGCCGGAAAGCTCTTTCATCAACCGCGCGCTGAAATCCCAGAGGCCCGTATCGGCTACGGCGCGGCGTGCTACCTCCACGTCGCGCTCCGTCTCCCAGCCCCACGCGCCCATACTCGACCACGCGTAACGCCCGCCAAGCACGAACTCCATGACGGTCACGGGGAAACGCAGCTCAGCCTCCTGCGCCACGACGGCGAGACGACGGCTCACGGCGCGACGCCCGAAGGAGCGCAGGGGCCGTCCGTCCAGAAATATCTCGCCGCGCACGGGCGTGTGTGCGCCGTTAAGGGCGCGCATGAGCGTCGATTTGCCCGCGCCGTTCGGGCCTATGATCGCAACTATCTCGCCCGGCACGGCGTTCAGGGAGACGCCCCTGATAGCCTCGCGCTCTCCGTAGCTGACACTGATCTCGCGCGCCTCAAGCATTCCCAAGCCCCTCATCCTCTATAAGCGAAAGATTTCATATCCCGGAATCTCAAATTTGAATCTCTTGAATTCTTCATCCAGCCGCCTTCGACCCCGGCTTTCCGCTTCAACCCTTTCTGAGCAGGTAGACGAAGAGCGGAGCGCCTATGAGCGCCGTGATCGCTCCTACGGGCAGCTCGCGCGGGGCGATGATCGTGCGCGCCGCCGTGTCGGCCACGATGACGAACAGCGCCCCGGCCAGCGCCGCCGCCGGAATCGTCGTCCGGTTATCGCTCCCGAACGAAAGACGTACCAGGTGCGGGACGACGAGCCCGACGTAGCCCACGGAGCCGCTCGACGCGACGGACGCTCCGACCAGCAAGGAGGCGGCCAGAAAGACTATCAGCCGCACGCGCCCTACCTCCACGCCCAGGTCGAAAGCGTCGCGCTCGCCGAGCATCATCAGGTTCAGCGCGCGACCGTGCGCCGCCAGCACCGCAGTCCCGCCCAACGCCGCCACTATCCCCACCGTCAACAGGCTTGAGGTCGAGCCGGACAGGTCGCCCAACAGCCAGAAGTTGAAAGAGCGTATGCGCGTAGCGTCCATCATGGTCGTGATAAACACGATGGCCGACGAAAGAAACGTCGTCACGATCACGCCCGCCAGGATCAATCTTTCCGGCGACGTGCCCGTGCGCCCGCGCGCCAGTCTATAGACGACGAAGGTTGACGCGAGCGCGCCCGCAAATGCCATGACCGACCGAGTCCAGGATTGTGAGCCCATGAAGACCAGCGCGATCATCGTCCCGACGGCAGCGCCGTTCGAGATTCCCAGCAGGTACGGCTCGGCCAGCGGATTGCGAAGCAAAGCCTGGTAGCCTGCGCCGGCAGCCGCCAGCGATGCGCCGACGCTTGCCGCCAGCAAGATGCGCGGCAATCTCAAGTCTAAAAGGATAGCCTGCTGTTCGGGCGTCAACCCGCATCTATCGCCACCGCTCCTGAAGATCGCGCAGAGCGCGCCGCCCACGGGCAATCGCTCGCCCCCGATCAAAGCTGCGGCGAGCCCTGCGCAAAGCAGCATCAGCGCGAGGAAGAGGCAGATGGCGAGCGCGCGGCGCATGGTGGTGCGGGCATCCTGCGCCGCAGCCCTACTACTGCTGCTGCTGCCGCCGCCCTCAGCTTTAGCCGTCTCCGTGTTCACAGAAGTCATTGCCTGAAAGCTTCCGGGTGAAGTGCGTGCGCCATCTGCTCCAATCCGTCAACCAGCCTGGGCCCAGGGCGCGATAGATAATCGCCGTCGATCTGAATTATGCGGCCCGTCTGCGCCGCCGGAGAGCGCTTCAAAGAGGCCGCGACTTCGCGGTTGGCTTCGCCCATAGACCCGCCCGTCGCCATCACGATTGCTTCCGGGCGCGAGCCGAGCGCCGCCTCGTCGCTGTAGCGCGGCCATGCTCCGGGCACTTCGCCCGTCACCGAGGTTGCGCCCGCGCGCCTGATGAGGTCTGTGATGTAGGAGTCGCGGCCCGCCGTGTAAAGAGGCTCCGCCGAGAGCTGGTAGAAGACCCTTAACTGCGGGCTCGACTTGACCGCCCCTTCGATCTTCGCGGTGCGCGCGCGCAGCTCGCCCGCCACGCGCTCCGCCTCCTCCCGTTGGCCCAGCAGATCGCCCACCGCCACGATCGAGCGAAAGACGCCTTCCAGGTCGTGCGGGTCTGTCACGTAGACGGCTATCTGCTGCTCGTCCAGCTGGCGTGTAAAGGTCTCCAGCTGTGATGCGGTCGAGACGAGTATCAACTGCGGGCGCAGCGCTATGATTCTCTCTATGCTTGGATGAAGAGTGTCGCCGACTTTGGCGACCTGTTTGGCCTCGGGCGGGTAATCGCAGTAGGTCGTGTTGCCGACCAGTCGAGCGCCTGCGCCGACAGCGTAAACGATCTCTGTCAGGTTCGGGGCCAGGCTGATGATGCGCTCCGGGCGTGTGACGACACGCACGCGCCTTCCGGCATCGTCCGTCACCTCGCGCATCAGCGCCGGCGGCTGCTTGTTTGCCGCCCTTTCACTTCGCGGCGCGCAGGAGGAGGAGGCGCTTGCCAGCACGAGCGCGCAGCCCGCAAGGAGCAGACCGTAAAGCAAGATGTGGCGTCTGTCGCGGCGTCTCAAATGAAAAGTCCCGTCGCCATCAAGAGCGCCTTTAAAGAAAGGCGACAGGCTGGCGACGGGACTTCTTATAGTACGGTACGAAAGAGAGAGCCCGCTGCGGCCTGAACACCTTTACGCGAGGCGCTCAAAAGGCTGCAAAAGCATCGACGGGCAGGTCTCCTGGCTCGAAGATGAAGCGGCTTCAGGTCAGGGCGCACGCAAACTCAAGAAAAAAGAGTTTTCGAGGCCCCAAGCCGATCATTCTCCTTACAGTGGCGCGACCGCGCGGGATTCACACCCGCTTCCCTATTCTCCCCGCTTATTTGTCGGCGGGGCACCCGGACGCTTCGTAGTGAAAAGAGCAAACTGTAACCCTGCTTGACCGTAAGGAGCGGACGTTATCACGCCCGCCCGAGTAAAGTCAAAAGCCGCAGGGGCCCGCACGCGAGGGCCGCCTCTTTCTCCCCTGTTTTCGGCTTTTGCCTTTTACCTTTCGCCCTTTTCCTTCTAAGATGCCTTCATTCTTAATTCTTTAGAGGAGCACTCCATTAAGATGATTAAGACGGTTGAGTGGACGAACGAGGGCGTGCGCATGATAGACCAGCGCATCCTCCCCACAGAAGAGAAGTACCTGATGCTTCGTTCCTACGAGGAAGTAGCCGAGGCGATCCAAAAGATGGTCGTGCGCGGCGCTCCGGCCATAGGCGTTTCGGCCGCGATGGGCCTCGCGCTCGGAGCCAAGCAAGCGGTGGGCACGTCGGTCGCCGACCTCGAATCCGATTTCGACTACATGTGCGAAGTGATGAGCAAGACGCGGCCGACAGCCGTCAATCTCTTCTGGGCCATAGAGCGTATGCGCGCGGCATTCAATCGCGCCAGGGCACAGACGGACGATGTCGAAGAGGTCAAGCAGCAGCTCGTGGCCGAGGCGCAGGCCGTCTACAAAGAAGACCTCGAATCGAACCGTTCGATGGGACGCTTCGGCGGCGAGTTGCTGGAGGACGGCTCGACCGTACTGACGCACTGCAACGCGGGCGCGCTCGCCGCCGCCGGTGACTACGGCACGGCGCTCGGCGTGATTCGCGGCGCGCGCGACGCGGGGAAACGCATCGCCGTCATCGCGGACGAAACGCGACCCTTCCTGCAAGGCGCGCGCCTCACCGCCTGGGAGCTTCAAAAGGACGACATCCCCGTGACGTTGATTACGGATAACATGGCCGGACACGTCATGAAAAAGGGGAAAGTGGATGCGGTCGTAGTCGGCGCAGACCGCATCGCCGCCAACGGCGACACGGCCAATAAGATCGGCACGTATATGGTAGCCGTCCTGGCCCGTCAACACGACATTCCCTTCTACGTCGCCGCGCCAGTCTCCACCATAGACCTCAAATCCGCTTCGGGCGAAGACATTCCGATCGAAGAACGCGACGCCAGAGAGGTGACGCACATACGTGAACAAAGGCTCGCGCCCGAAGGCATAGAGGTGCAGAACCCCGCGTTTGATGTCACGCCCAACGAGCTTATCACCGCGATTATTACGGACAGGGGAGTGGCCCGCCAGCCCTTTACGGAGAGCCTCAGACGTATGATCGAGGGCTAGACGGCACGGCCTCGCATCTCTCGCGTCGTCGCCCTTTAGCATCCGCGCTGGTTGGCTCATAGGCACAAAGGGCTATTAAAGCTCGGAAGCGCGCCTGCTACGGCAGCCGTGGGCCAGTCAAGGGCTATGGTTTTTAAGGCGCAGCCGCTTGAAAAATCGGCTCGGGGCCACAAAAAATTTCTGGAAATCGAGAAGGATTCGTCTTTTTCTGAAAACAAAGCTAGATTTTTTGATCGTTTGGGTGTATTTTACGCCAACCTAAGCCCTGTAACGCTTCGCCCCGGCATGAAGTGACAGTTTGCCCCGTCTTATTCTTTTGCCGGTTTTTCTTGAAGCTGTGCCGAGTATCACGGAGGAAGTAATGAGGACTCTCGCTTCTGCAACCATGAAGTTCCTAACGTTAAGCATCGCCATTATTGCCATCTTCACGTTCAGCCAGAGTACGGCGCGGGCGGACGAGGTAACTATCGCAGGCTCAACGACGGGAGCATTCACTGGATTGACGCCGGGCCTGTCATTCGCAGGCAACTCTTTTAACGTCACGACATCAAGTGGCTTTGCCGCCTTGAGCGGCGCTCAAAGACTTGGAACTTTCACGCAGGCCGCCAGCCAGGGGCCTTTGAACGGTAGCTTTACATTAACAGTCACCTTCACTCTTCCGACCGGGATCACCGGTGGTAACCCTACGAATTACACCGCCACCGTGACGGGTAATGTCGGAGTGACGGATAACGGCGGCGCACAGATTACCTTTACCAACCCGTCTCAGACCTTTTTCTTTACTAACGGGAATACAACCGGCAGCTTCACGCTCCAATTACCGAACTTCGTGGGCGTGACATCGGGGCGTTCCGTTGAGCTGAGCGCGGTCATTAGAGGTGCTCAGCAGAATCAGGTTCCCGAACCGACGACACTTCTACTGCTTGGCACAGGCTTGACAGG
>DASQYE010000109.1:0-3215 GCA_035639355.1 Pyrinomonadaceae bacterium | reverse complement strand
AGACGAGGGCGAGGTCAAAGCGCGGAAACCGGATTCGTCGCGCTCGTTACAATGAGCGGTTTCGCAGAGAGAGAGGGATACGCGGCAACTAAGAAAACTGTAGAGCGCCTGGAGGATGAAGCGTTTCGTCCTCCAGGCGCTCTACAGTTTTCAGGGAACGCCTCGGCCCTTCCTACGTGATGGTTATGGGGAAAGGCGTAAAGGATAAGGCGAAGACCAGAAATGTGATGAGCGCGACGATCATGCGCCCGCCATCGAGCGGCGTGTCGTCCTCCGGCTGCGGGTGGCGCAGTCGAAGCATGACGGCGAGCAGCACTGCGTATAGAAATCCGCTCGGGCTCGCGTGCCACATCCAGCCTAGAACGGCGAGCGAGGCGGCGAAGACGAACGCCGCCTGGCCCAGCCACCTGTGCGCGCGCGTGCCGAATACGGCGTAGATGGCGTGCCCCCCGTCCAGTTGGCCCACAGGCATAAGGTTCAGGCTCGTCACCAGCAGCCCTATCCACGCGGCGAAGTAAAAAGGGCCGCCCTGCGCGTTTGCCAGCTCGACGCCGAAGGTGCGCGCCATCAGGCGAAACAGCGGCGGATCGTTGAGAATGATTACCCCGTCCGTCAAAGGGGCGGCGACGGATGGTTGCAGCGTCAGCACGCCTGCCAGCGCGACGGGTATGGCGACCACGAAGCCCGCGAGCGGCCCGGCGACGCCGATGTCGAAGAGCGCGCGCCGCGACGGGATGGGCGACTTGATCTTGATGAACGCGCCGAAGGTTCCGGCCATGAAAAGCGGCGGCGCTGGAATAAAGAAGGGCAGCGTCGCATCAACTCCGTAGCGGCGACAGGCTATGTAATGCCCCGCCTCGTGCGCCGTCAGGATGGCGAGCAGCGCGCCGGCGAACGTCACGCCCTGCGCCAGCAGGGTCGGGTGCGTCATGGCCTCTCGAACGAGCAGGCCGACCTGTGCCAGATAGTATTCCGGCACATACAGGATATAGCCCGACCAGGCGACGGGCGGCGCTATGTTCGGCTCCGACAGACGCGTGCTGACCAGTATGATGCCCGCCAGGGTCGTCGTCACCATCGTCAGCAGAAATAGCAGGGTGTGCCGTCGCCATTCGCGCGCGGTTGGGAGCGCGGCTCGGCGGCGGCGAGAGAGCGGCGCGTCTATGAAGATCGGGTTTGCGGTGCGAATTGATTCTGACACGTTCGGCCTTAGTCTACCCCCGGACAGACAAAATTGGCGACCGCGCCCCTGTATAGCTCCGGCGATGCGGTCGCCACTTCTTTTAGATGACAAATAGTCCGTAGAGGCTGCGCGCTCCCGGCTCTGAATTAGTACTCGGCATCGGGCAGGCGCGGCCTCTGCTCTTCGCCCGAGCCATGATCTTCTGCGCCGTCCTCATCGCCAAAGCCGTGCGCCTGTAGCTCCTTGCCGGGCTTGAAGCGTATGGTCTTGCCCGACGGGATGGCGACCTCTTCGCCTGTGCGCGGATTGCGGCCCACCCCGCGCTTCCTGGGCTTGACGACGAAAACGCCGAAGCCGCGCAATTCTATTCGCTCGCCGCGCGTCAACGCCTCCTTCATCGAGTGAAAGAGCGCATCGACGGCCTGTTCGGCCTTCATCTTGGGAACGCCCGTGCGCTCGGCCACACGGTTTACAATATCGAGTTTAATCACGATCTTCGGGCCTCCGTCACTCTCCGGCTGCTAAAGGGAATTGCTAATCCAAAGGCGTTGCGCTGACCTGAAGCGATCATAGAGACGCCCTAGAGAGCCTGTCAAGCTTCAGGCACGAGGCGCGCGCCGCCACAGCCTCTGCTTCGTTGACAAAGCGCGCGGCGCGCGGCTAACCTCAACCGGAATGGCTAGAATACAGCAGCGATGAGCGATCAACCGTAAGCAGTTGTCTTCTCATTCATCGTCGATCGTTCATGGTTCACCGTTTGATTGATATGTTTGGATTGAAGAAAAGCAGACGCGCGCCGCGCTTTGGCTCGATCACGGCCGAGGACGACCCCGACATAGAAGTGCAGAGGCCGCACCTGGCGGCGCGACATAGCTTCTGGGCCGAATCCAGGTTGCTGCTGCGCGACCTGATCGTCGTCCTGATGGCGACCGCCCTGATGGTCGTCTTCATCGTGCAGCCCGTCAAGGTCGAGGGCACTTCGATGCTCCCGCGCCTGCACGACGGCGAGAGGATTTTCGTCAACAAGCTGATTTACTACGGGATGCCACGGCTCGAACGCGGCGACATCGTCGTCTTCTGGTATCCGAACGATCCGTCTAAGAGCTATATCAAACGGGTCGTCGGCCTGCCGGGCGAAACCGTGGAGGTCAGAGAAGGGCGCGTCATGATTAACGGCAAAGTGCTTGAGGAGCCGTATCTGGACCCGCAGCTCAACCTGTCGCACATGAACCACCAGCCCGTGCTCGTCAAGGATCACTACTACTTCGTCATGGGCGACAACCGCGACCATTCGAGCGATTCGCGTTTCTGGGGGCTGGTCCCTGAGAAATATATTTACGGCAAAGCGTTGTTTCGCTACTGGCCGCTCGGCAGCGCGAGCATCATCACGCACGACCCGGCTTACGAATCCGCGCCTCAGCAGCCGCAGCCCTCGGCCGACGCCCCACAGACTTTGGAACAGCCGAACGCGAATGAAGATCAGTAGAAAAGTCCCGGTCAATGGTAAAAGAGTGAATGGCGACGGCTTTTATCTATTCAACACCGAACCATTGATCGCCGGCGTGCAAGATGATTGAGTGGTTGCGGCCATTAACGATGATGTTCTACGCGCCCGCGCGAGGGATGGAGGAAGTCCGCGAGCGTGCGGCGCTCGCACGCGCTCTCCTGCTCGCGCTCGTCGCGCAGGCGCTCTACGCGTTTTATACGCAGTGGCCTCACCTGAAGGGCGGGACGGCTCTGCGCAGCATATTCGCCCTCGTCGCCTCCGGGTTCTCGCTTCTCTTCATAGCCTTCATCTTCGTTCCGATCACGATTTTCGTGGCGAACCTGTTCGAGCGGCGCGCGAGCCTGGGGACGGTCTTGCAGCAGGAGTATGTGACGGTTCTGTCCGTCCTCTTCTATGCCTGGGCTGCGGCCAGCCTCGCGGCATTCCCACTGGCCGTCATCGGCCGTGTGGGCGGGTTCGAGGCCGCCGCCATCGAGTCCGTCAACCAGATCACGCAGTTGCAGGCCGCCATGGAGGGGCTTGCGC
>DASQYE010000108.1:0-8790 GCA_035639355.1 Pyrinomonadaceae bacterium | reverse complement strand
GCAGCACCTCGGCGAGGGCCGCGTGCGTGCCGTCTCAATGCTTCCCACAGACGGCATGGTGCGCGGCATGAAGGCCATAGACACGGGCGGCCCGATCACCGTCCCCGTAGGCGAAGGCACGCTGGGCCGCGTCCTTAACGTCATCGGCGAGCCCGTGGATAACCTGGGCGAGGTGAAGGCGGCGACGCGCTATCCGATTCATCGTCACGCGCCGGACTTCGACGAGCAGGCGACCGAATTGCAGATGTTCGAGACCGGCATCAAGGTCATAGACCTGATTCAGCCCTTCCTGCGCGGCGGCAAGATCGGTCTGTTCGGCGGCGCCGGCGTCGGCAAGACCGTCCTTATCATGGAGCTGATTAACAACATCGCCAAGGCGCGCTCAGGCTTTTCGGTCTTCGCGGGCGTCGGAGAGCGCACGCGCGAGGGCAACGATCTGCTGCGCGAAATGGTCGAGTCGAAGGTCATAGACTTTGGCGAGCCGTTCTATGACCACCTGGAAGAGACTGGCAGCTTCGACATGACCAAGGTCGATATGAAAGCCATCGAGAAATCTAAGGTGGCGCTCATCTACGGGCAGATGACGGAGCCGCCTGGAGCGCGCCTGCGCGTCGCGCTCTCCGGCCTGACGGTCGCCGAATATTTCCGCGACCAGGGATTGGACGTGCTCCTCTTCATCGATAATATTTTCCGCTTCACGCAGGCCGGGTCGGAAGTCTCGGCGCTACTGGGACGCATGCCTTCGGCTGTGGGCTACCAGCCCAACCTCGCGACTGAGATGGGAGAGATGCAGGAGCGCATCACTTCGACCAAGACGGGCGCGATCACCTCGATTCAAGCCGTCTATGTTCCGGCGGACGATTACACAGACCCCGCGCCCGCGACCACGTTCGCGCACCTTGACGCCGTCACGGCGCTCTCACGCCAGATCGTGGAACTCGGGATTTACCCGGCGGTCGATCCGCTCGCCTCTTCTTCGCGCATTCTAGACCCGCGCATCGTCGGCGAGGAGCATTACAGAACGGCGCAGGACGTGAAGCAAATCCTTCAACGCTACAAGGATTTGCAGGACATCATAGCGATCCTCGGTCTGGACGAGCTGTCGGACGAGGATAAGCAGGTCGTCTCGCGCGCGCGCAAGATTCAGCGTTTCTTCTCGCAGCCCTTCTTCGTCGCCGCGCAATTCACGGGGCTCGAAGGCAAGTACGTCAAGCTCGAAGATACGATCAAGGGCTTCCGCGAGATCATTGACGGCAAGCACGACGATCTGCCCGAACAGGCTTTCTACCTCGTCGGCACAATCGAGGAAGCCATAGAGCGCGCGCGCCAGATCGCCGCAGCCTAAGGAAAGGGAGGAATGAAGGGATGAGGGCGGAGGGATGAGGGATGAAAGATTGAGTGAACGCGTCAGGTGAATCACTTACTCAACCTTTTCATCCCTCATCCCTCATCCCTTAACTATCGTGGCGGAAAAGATTCAGCTTGAGGTGGTGACGCCGGAGCGGCGTCTGCTGTCGGAGGCCGTGGATGTCGTTTACGTTCCCGGCCTGAATGGCGAACTGGGTATCCTGCCGGGTCACGTCCCGCTCATCTCGCAGCTGCAAACGGGCGTCCTCTCCTACAGCCAGGGCGGCGTTGTGCAGAGGTTGCACGTCTCGGGCGGGTTTGTCGAAGTCAACGGCGATAGCGTCTCGGTGCTGGCGGAGATCGCCGAGCGGCCCGAAGAGATAGATGCGGCGCGGGCGCGTCTGGCGCGCGAGCATGCGGAGAAAACCTTGAGCGCGTGGAGCGGCACGGAGGAAGATTTCGAGATGGCGCGAGCGCGCCTCGAACGCTCTATGGTGCGGCTACAGCTCGTCACGGGAGCGACGACGTTCAACACCTGAGCCGCGCGGCGCGTCACTCCCTCCTACATCCTGAAAGCGGCCCGTGCGTCTCTCGCTGCTGTGATGGCACGCCGAAGAAGAGACGCGCGGGCCGCTTTCATATACGCGCCGAGCGTGGAAGCCGCCTCACTCCAGGCTCTATGAAGCGGCAGAAGCCGCGCCCGCTGTTGCCTTGCGCTGTGACGGCTCAAAAGCTCTCTCTCTGCCGTAGACGCGAAAAGCCCGCCGGCGTTGAAAGCCTTCGCAATTGCGAAAGCCTCCGCGATCACTCCGGCGACGTATAGTCGCTAGCGTGCGCGCTCGCCGCATTTCTCAACGCACTTGTCATAGTGCGCGTTTGCAGCATCGCGGCAGACCCCTTGCCTTGCTTCCGGAATCTGCGCGCACTTCTCCAGCATCTTGTCCAGCTTTTCCTTACAGTCTTCGGTGCAGCCGACTACGGCCGCGGGCGCGGGGCTGCTGCTGACCGTGCGCGAGGCTGCGAGGGCGATTCCGCAGACCATCAATATCAGGGCCAATACGATGAGCGGCAGAGGGCGTTGGAAGGGTTTCATTCTGGGGTTCTCCTTAATTCTTAGTCGGACATTCTTTAGGGATTGACCCGCCTTTCGGGTCTCTTATCCCGGCGAGGTGATCGGAGCGGCTGTCCTAGTGTGGCGGCTTCCTTCGGGGATCACTTCAGGGCGAATGCATTATCTTTTTATTTCGTCCCGAGAGTCAATCTTTTCGCGTCCGCGAGCCTGAAACGATTGTTTCACGCTTGAAACGATAGCCCAACAGCGGTATAATGCAGGTCTCTCGAAGCGAGCAGTTTTTCGACCATCAGAGGGGTTTATTTGATGTCACAATCAGCCGTCGAAGCGAATATAACGGGGGATGCGTCGCGCCCCATTGCGGGCGAAGCGACGCCGGAGGACGTGCAGGTCGAGCCGAGTTTGCGCCCGCGCCGTCTGGCCGAGTATATAGGGCAGACGAAGATCACGAGCAATCTAAAAATCTTTTTGAAGGCGGCGCTCGCCCGCCGCGAAGCGCTCGATCACGTCCTTTTCTGCGGGCCGCCGGGGCTCGGCAAGACGACGCTGGCCAATATCATCGCCGCCGAGATGAAGGCCGAGCTGAAGAGCGTCAGCGCTCCTGCCATAGAGCGCGGCGGCGACCTGGCCGCTCTCCTGACCAACTTGCAGGAGGGCGAAGTCCTCTTCATAGACGAAATCCATCGCCTCAGACCGCAGATCGAAGAGGTCTTATATCCGGCGATGGAGGACTACCAGCTGGACATCATGATCGGCCAGGGCACGGCGGCGCGCTCCATCAAGCTCGAATTGCCCAAGTTCACGCTGGTCGGCGCGACCACTCGCGCGGGAATGCTGACCGCTCCTTTGCGCGGACGCTTCGGCATCGTCCAGCACCTGGACTTTTACTCGCAGCAGGACTTGGAGGTCATCATTCACCGCTCGGCCGAGATTCTGGGCGTCGAGATAGAGCAAAGCGGGGCGAGCGAGATAGCGCGACGCGCGCGCGGCACACCGCGTATCGCCAACCGGCTGCTTCGCCGCGTTCGAGATTATGCGGAAGTCTTGAGCGACGGGCGGATAACGCAGGCGCTGGCCAAGCGTGCGCTGGACGAGATGGAGGTTGACCGCTTCGGCCTTGACGAGGTCGATCGCAAGCTTCTGAGCGTGATTATAGAGAAGTTCGACGGAGGCCCGGTCGGCGTCGGCACGATCTCCGCCTCGATCAACGAGGAGCGCGAATCCATAGAGGAGATCATCGAGCCTTACCTGATACAGATAGGCTTTCTAAACCGCACGCCGCGCGGTCGCGTCGCCACGCGCGCCGCTTACAAGCACATGGGCGTCGCGATGCGTAGGAAAGAGACCGACGCGCTGGCAAGCTAAAGGCGGATGCCGTATGTCAAATGCCGGATAGTTAGAGCTTAGCTTTTGACGCTTGCTTTAACCGCCGCCAATTCGTCACAAGTTTCGGTCGGGAACATTTTGGGACTGACCGAAAAAGACCGGGAGCGACCATAAGCTGGAACGGATCGGGAGCCGAACCAGCCGAAGGTCGCTCTCGGCACGTTAAAATAAGGGATGAGGGCCGCAGGGATGAGGGATGAATGATTGAAGCACTACTCAAGTGAATTAAGCATTCAACGCTTTCATCCCTGTGGCCCTCATCCCTCATCCCTGCTCTTGATCGCTTCGCGCATTTCGCGCACGGCCTCGTAGAGACCTACGAAGATGGCACGCGAGACGATATTGTGGCCGATGTTGAATTCCGTGATCTCGTTGATGGCGGCCACAGCGCCGACGTTCCTGTAAGTGAGCCCGTGACCGGCGGCGACGCGCAATCCGTATTGTGAAGCGAGCGTCGCCGCTTCGCGTAATCGCCTGAGCTCTTGCGCGGCGTGCATCGCGCCTTCTGTGTGAGACGGGCGCGGCGCTAGGGTCGCTTCCGCATAGGCGGCGGTGCACAGCTCAACCTGCTGTGCGCCGATCTCGTGCGCGGTCTCTATCTGCTGCGGGTCGGGGTCTATGAAAAGGCTCGCAGTGATGCCGGCTTCGCGCAGGCGAGAGACGGCGGCGCGTGAGATGGAGAGATTGGCGCGCACGTCCAGGCCGCCCTCGGTCGTGATCTCGTTGGCATTCTCGGCCACCAGTGTGACCGCGTCCGGCATTACGCCGAGCGCGATCTTCAACATCTCCTCGGTCGCCGCCATCTCGACGTTGAGATATGTCGTCAGGGCCTGGCGCAGCACGTGCAGGTCATTGTCTTGTATGTGGCGACGGTCTCCGCGCAGGTGAACGGTGATGCCGTCGGTTCCCGCCTGCTCGCACGCAACGGCGGCAGCGACGACGCTCGGCTCCGGCGCGCGCCGCGCCTGCCTCAGCGTTGCGACGTGGTCTATGTTTACGTTGAGTCTTGCTGTCATGGCTGTAAATCTTAGAGGCTGGCTTGAACAGCCGTCAAACTATGAGAGAGACCTTTCGCAGCCCCTTCGCCGCCCGTCAGATTTCGGGCGCGGCGGCGCTTACCATTTCCGCCGATTCGTCCAGGTCTGAAGATTCCGCATCACCGGTCTTGTCGAGCGAGCGTTCCCTCTCCTGCTGCTCCCGAATGGCTGCGATCGCCTGATCGTAGAGTCCGCGGCGCACCCTTTGACGAACGGTGCGGACTTCCGTGAGCAGTCGCGGCGTGTCGCGCCAGACGCTCAGCTTACTGCCTTCGTTATGATCCCAGCGCACGGGTATTTCTTTGAGGCGCAGCCCGGCCAGGTGCGCGACCGATAGATATTCCACGTCGAAGCCGAAGCGCTCTATGGTCGCGGCCTCGGCCAGAGGCCGGCAGACGCTCATGCGAAACGCTTTGAAGCCGCATTGCGTGTCCCAGAAGGGCAGGGCGGTGGCCAGCCTGACGATCAGGTTGATGAGCCTGCCGCCCTGCTCGCGTCGCCACGGCTGGTGCACGCCGATCAGCTTGCGGTCGAGCGCGCGCGAGCCGAACGTTAGATCGTAGTCGCCGCTCTCGATTGGGCCAACCAGCTTCGGCGTCTCCGCGATCGGCGTCGAGAGGTCTGCGTCCGTGAAGAGCGCGACGGGCGCGCTCGCCGCCAGAAGACCCGTGCGCACGGCGTATCCCTTGCCGCGATTGGGCCGGACGGGTATGAGCTGCGCGCGGACGCGGCCCGTCTCCTTCAGGCTCTCTTCGGCGACGCTCAAAGTGTCATCGCTCGAACCGTCATCGACGACGATCAGCTCGCTCTCGCCCCGTTCGGCGTTCAAGTATTCGAGGATCGTGCCGAGCGATTTGCCCAGCCGCACGGCTTCGTTATAGGCCGGCACGATAATTGAGATCGATGGTGGCATTCTCTCTATGGTCGTTTCCTGATGTGACGCAGGCCCGAGCGTTTCGCGGGCCCTCGCCGGCAAAGATTGAACTCTGGGATCGGAAACCTTACTCTCGCTCCCGAATATAACACGAAGGGGCGCGTGCGCTCAGGCTGAGAGGCGGCGGGCTAGCCTGTGTGCTATATTTAAGTTTGGACGAGGCCCCGTTCGGGGCCTTTCTATAGCGGGGTTAGTACGTACTCGGAGCAAGGCATGAGCAGAAAGTTTGGCATCGTCGCAGTCCTAATCATTATCGCGGCCACCATCGTCGGCGGGACGATCGGCGGTGCGAAGACGCGCCGACGCTACGTCGCGGCGGTCGCGCCCTCTGCGACGGCCGATAATATAGAGGGCGATTACAGCGAAGCGATCACGGCGATTACAGACAACTACGCGGGCGAGATAGATTACGAGAAGGCCACGCAAGCCGCCATTCAAGGCATGCTCTCGATGCTCGATCCACATTCCATGTTCTTCTCGCAGAGCGAATATACGAAGCTCAAGGAAGACCAGGACTCGCGCTTCTACGGCATCGGCGTCACCATCCTTCAACACCGCGACGGCGTCTATGTCCAATCGGTCGTTCCCGACACTCCGGCCGCGCGCGCGGGGCTGCGCTACGGCGACCGCATCCTTGAGGTAGACGGCGAAGATGCGCGCAGTTGGTCGAGCCAGCAGGTATCGAACAAGGTCAGAGGCGCTCGCGCCGTGCCGGTTCGGCTCAAGGTCGAGCGCGCCGGATCAGAGCCCGCGCTCCATTTTGAGATCGTGCGCGATGCCGTGCCGCTGCCCTCCATTCGCAACTCTTTCATCATCCGTCCTGGCATAGGCTACATAGGGCTGACGGGCGGGTTTCAACATACGACGGGCGACGAGCTGCACGAAGCCGTCAACACCCTGCGCTCGCAGGGCATGCGCCAGATCGTGCTCGACCTGCGAGGGAATCCGGGCGGGCTGCTGGATCAGGCGATTGATGTCGCGAGCGAATTTTTGCCCCGCGGGCAGATCGTCGTCTCCGTGCGCGGGCGCGAATACAATCAGCCGATTCTCTACCGCTCGAACGGAAACGAGACGGAGGACTATCCGCTGGTCGTGCTGATTAATCGCAACTCTGCCTCGGCCTCAGAGATCGTCGCCGGGGCGATACAGGATCACGGTCGCGGTCTGATCGTGGGCGAGACCAGCTTCGGCAAGGCGCTCGTGCAGAGAGTCTTCAATCTGCCTTACGGCACGGGCCTGACGCTGACGACCGCCAAGTACTACACGCCATACGGGCGCTCGATCCAACGCGACTACTCCAACGGCTCGCTCTACGACTATTACGTGCGCCACGACGCCGATGCGACGCCGCAGCAGCAGCCGACGGCGCGTCCCGCTCAGCCGACGCAGCAGCCGACTCCGCAGGCTTCGCCGACGCCGCACGCGCCGACGGGCCCTGCCGTCAAGACGGCTGCCGGGCGCGTCTTTTATGGCGGCGGCGGCATCACGCCCGACATAGAGGCCAAACCGCCGACGCCGACGCCCCTTCGCACGCGCGTAATCGAAGCCGCCTTCTTCTTCACTCGGCAGCTGGCGGCCGGGAAGATCGATGGCTTCGAGGCTTATCGCGTAGATAAGATGGAGACCGGGCGTGGCCCGCGCGCCACGGATTACCCGATCACGGATCGCCTGGTCGAAGCGTTTCGCAACTATCTGCAACGCGACCCTACGCTCGGGATACAGCCCGCGCAGATCGATAGCGAGATGGATTTTGTTAAGCTCCGCTTGCGCGACGAGATCATCACGGCGGCTTTCGGCGGCGACGCCGGCAACCGCGTACTGATCGAGAGCGACCCGCAAACCCTGCGCGCCCTGGAAGCCTTCCCCGACGCAAAGCGCCTCGCCGAGAGCATCCGCAACAGCGCGTCACAAAGCTAGAGGCTCTCGTCTCACAGAGGCGCGTGGACGAGAGCCTTGCTGTCAGAAGCCCTTAGTATGATTACCATCAGAGAGGCGCGTGCCTCTGACTTCGATTCGATCTGGCATATCTTTCGAGAGGTGGTCGGGCGGGGCGACACCTACGTTTACGACCCCACGACGACGAAGGAAGAGGCGCGCTCGATATGGATGGCGGACGCTTATAGCACCTTCGTGGCCTTGATCGACGGGCGCATCGTTGGGACATATATACTCAAGGCCAATCAGCCCGGCCTGGGTTCTCACGTGGCGAATGCGGGCTACATGGTCGGGCCGGAATTTGCGGGGCGCGGAGTAGGCCGGGCGATGTGCGAGCACTCGCTTGAGGAGGCCAGACGGCGGGGCTTCCTGTCGATGCAGTTCAATATGGTTATCAGCACGAACGAGGCGGCCGTTGCGCTATGGAAAAAGCTGGGCTTCACAATCGTAGGCACTCTGCCACGCGCCTTTCGACACAAAACGCTCGGGCTCGTCGATGCATTCGTCATGCATCGCTTCCTATGATCGCAAGTGGCGCGGCTACTGAACCCGCCCCTTTCACCCTCCGTCTTCAATCGAGCACGCGCAGGATAAGGCATTTCAGGTAGTAGGTCTCCGGCACGCCTACGAGCACGGGATGATCGCGCGCCTGCATCCTCTTCTCTACGAGCTGGACGCGGCGGCGCGCGTCCCTCGCGGCTTCGATGATCGTCTCCAGGAACATACGCTCCGACATGTGGTACGAACAGGTGCAGGTGACGAGCACGCCGCCCCTGTTCAGCAGCTTCAACGCGCGCAGGTTGATCTCTTTATAACCGCGCTCGGCCTTCTCTACGCTCGCGCGATTCTTGGCGAAGGCGGGCGGGTCGAGCACGATTGTGTCGAAGTTAGCGCTTTCGGCCTCCATCTCGCGCAGCGCGTCGAAGACGTTTGCCTCTCGAAACTCTACCGCCTCAGCGCCGTTCAACTCAGCGTTGCGCCGCGCGCCCGCCAGCGCTTCCCCGGACACGTCCAGCCCGAGCACGCTTTCGCACTCGGGCGCTAGCTGAAGCGCGAACGCGCCGTTAAAGGTAAAGCAG
>DASQYE010000107.1:0-8262 GCA_035639355.1 Pyrinomonadaceae bacterium | reverse complement strand
GCGGCGCTCCCGAGACGGCCACTGCACCGATGGCGACAGAGGTCGAGACGAAGATGCCGAGCGCCATGTAGAAGACCGTCATGCAACGCTGAAGCAGGCGGGCGCGGCTCGTCAGCTTGTCCAGTTGGCTGAAGATCACTGTGCGACGCTCTTCGTAAAGCTCGACCTCGGACTTGGCGTGCGCCAGCTCTTCCAGCTTGTCCGAGAGCTGGCGCACACGATCAACCACCCGCCCCAAACGCGTCGAGGTCGAAAGGATCATCGTCCCGCAGGCTGAAATCAGCACGGCGGGCGTAATCATGGCCGTCAGTACGGCCAGCGCTGATGAAAGACCTTCCATCTCTTTAACGGACGCCGAGTGCTATTTATAGCGTTGATCGGAGCGCGAGGGCAACCGGGCTGCTCCCGTACTCAATAAAATTATTTTCTTGCAAGTGAAAAGAGGGAATCATACGCGCGTGAAGTGTGATATGTTACGCGCCCAAAGCAGACGCGATCTTTATTAATCTCATACAACCTCTCACATGGGGGTTTTCACCTTTGAAAAGGAGAAGAATCAAGATGTCTGAACAGGGGAATGGAACTAACGTAGATGATCGGATCGACCGCGACGACGACGACGACCGGGACGATCTGGGTGGCGGTGCGACGGGCGGCGGTGGCGACGATGATGACGAGCGTCGTGGCGGCCAGGCCATAGGTCGTACCACTGGGATGGGCGCGAACATGTCCGATGCGGGAGGCGCGGGCGGCGGTGGCAGCGCCGGAGGTTCGTCTGCGGGCGGCGGCGCTGCTGCGGGCAGCGCAGGCGGTAGAGGTGGCGCGAGCGGCGGAGGCGGTGGCGCGGGTGGTGGCGGCGCAGCAGGTGGCGGAGCAGGCGGCGGCGGCAGCGCACGCTCAGGAGGTGGCGGCGGCGGCGGTGGTGGCCGTGGTGGAGGCGGAGGCGGCTCTAAGAAGAGCGGGGCCAAAGGCGGTGGTGGAGGCGGCTCTAAGAAGGGCGGCGCAGGCGGTGGTGGAACCGGTGGCGGCAGCAGCAGCAGCGGCGGCGGCGGAGGCTCGCGCGGCGGCACGAAGAGTTCAGGCGCAGGTGGCCGCAAGGGCGCGTCCAAGACCGGCGGCAGCGCCGGAGGCGGCACGGGAAGCACCGGCGGAGGCGGCACGCGCAGGGCTTCAAAATCCGGGGCCAAAGGCAGCACCAAAGGCGGCGCGAAGAAGGGCGGTAGTGCCGGCGGCGCGGGCGGCCGTGGCGGCGCGACTCGTCCCGTAGGCGGCGGTAAAGGCGGCGCAGGCAAAGGTGGCGGAAGTAAAGGTGGCGGAAGTAAAGGCGGAGGCCGTGGTGGCGGCGGCAGCGCACGCGCAGGCGGCGGAGGCGGTGGTGGCACGAGCGGCCGTGGTGGTGGCGGCACACGCGGCGGCGGTGCTGGCGGCTCGAAGAAGGGCGGCGCTGGCGGCAGCAAAGGCGCTGGCGGCGGTACGCGCGGCGGACAGGGCGGCGGCGGCTCTAAGAAGGGCGCATCCAAAGGTGGCGGCGGCTCGAAGGGCGGCGGTCAGAAGGGTGGAACCAGAAAGGTCGGCGCAGGTAAGAGAGGCGGCGCTGGCGGCGGTCGCGGCGGCGCGGGCGGTAGTGGCGGCGGCGCACGTGGCGGAGCAGGAGGAGGAGGCGGCGCTCGGGGCGGCGGCAAGAAAGGCGGCTCGAAGGGCGGCACCAAGAGTGGCGCTGCCGGAAAGGGCGGCGGCAGAAAGGGTGGCGGCTCGCGCTCTCGCGGGGGCGTGGCGACCGGCGTCGCTGAGGCCATCGGCAGAGGAGCGGCGGTCGTGACCAACGTTCTAGGGTCGTTGACCGGAGGAGGAGGACGCAGGGGCCGTTCCCGCTAAGACCATAACCCCACCGAACCAATAAACGAGAGGTCGCTTCTTACATATCAAGGGGGAGGCGGCCTCTCGTTTTAATCATTGACCGCGCGTCTCACACGGGCGGGCTGTGACTACAGGATTTGAGACCCTTCGGATTCCAGAACCGTGAATGCTAAAGGACGCATCGCCGTCGAGCGCATAGAGAGCCGGGTGCTCAGCGGAAACCCTCTCGGAGACCCGGCGACGCGAGAGCTTTTCGTCTACCTCCCGCCGAGCTACGAACGCGAGCGCCAGCGTCGCTTCGCTGTCGTCTACTGCCTGACCGGATTTACAGGACGCGGGCAGATGCTGCTCAATTCGCAGCCCTTCACGCCGAACCTGGCCGAGCGTATGGATAACCTGATCGCGCGGGGCCACGTCGGCGAGATGATCGTAGTGATGCCGGATTGCTTCACTCGCCTGGGCGGCTCGCAGTACATCAACTCGACGGCGACGGGGCGATACGAAGACCACCTCGTGGAAGAGATCGTGCCGTTCGTTGACGCACGCTTTCGCACCCACCCCCGGCGCGAGGGCCGCGCCGTGATGGGCAAATCTTCGGGCGGTTACGGCGCGCTTGTCCACGCCATGCGTCACGCGGATGTTTTCTCGGCGGCCGCTTCGCATAGCGGCGACTGCTACTTCGAGTATTGCTACCTGCCTGACTTTCCGAAAACGGTGCGGGCCCTGCGGGGCGACGCGCGCGCCTTTCTGGAAAAGTTCTGGCGCGAGGAGCGCAAAGGCAAAGACGACATAGCGGCGCTCAATATCCTGGCGATGAGCGCGTGCTACTCGCCCGACCCGGCGGCCCCGCTCGGGTTCAGGCTGCCGTTCGATACGGCGACGGGCAAAATCCACCCGGCCACCTGGGCGCGCTGGCTCGAACACGACCCGGTTCGCATGGTCGCGCGCTACTCGGAGCAGCTGAAGAGCCTCAAGCTCCTTTACCTGGACGCCGGGAAGCGCGACGAATTCGCGCTCGATCTGGGCGCTCGCGCGCTCTGTGCGCGGCTCGAAGAGATGGGGATAGCTTTCATACACGAAGAGTTCGACGACGGGCACTTCAATATCAGCTATCGCTACGACCACTCGCTCGCGCACATCTCAAAGGCAGTGACGAGTGACAAGTGACTAGATAAAAGCTAGTTCCTTTGCCGCTCGCTTGTCCTCAGGCTCGTCACTTGTCACCGAGTCACCGAGTCACTGTTTTCTTATGCGTTTGTGGCTGGCGAAAAATAGTGGAGTGCCGCTGCGCGAACAGCTCGCGACGCAGATCATGCTCGGCATCACGAGCGGCGACCTGGCATCGGGCGAACGCCTGCCGAGCACCAGGGAGCTGGCCCGGCGCTTCTGTATTCACTCGAACACGGTGAGCGCCGCATACCGCGAGCTGGCGCGGCGCGGATGGGTAGAGTTTCGCAAGGGGAGCGGCGTTTACGTGCGCCGCCTGCGCGCGCCCCATAACCCATTGGAAGCCAACCTCGAACTCGACCAGCTGATCCAGATGTTCCTTCAACTGGCGCGCGACCGTGGCTTCTCGCTTGCCGAGATTCGAGGACGCACCGAGCACTGGCTGGGGCTTCAGCCGCCCGGCCGCTTCCTGGTCGTCGAGCCGGACGAGGAGCTGCGCCGCATCCTCGTCGCAGAGATCAGCGAGGCGACCGCGTTTCCGGTAGTCGGAGCGAGCCCGGAAGAATGCGCCGAGGCGAGTATACTGGTGGGCGCGGCCCCCGTCGCATTGTACGGGCAGGCCGAGCGCATACGCGGAGTGCTCCCGCCGGGGACGGCCTGCCTGCTGCTCAACTCGCGCTCGGTGCCGGAATCGCTCGAAGGCCAGGAGCGCCCCCGTAATGATGCGCTGATCGCGGTCGTCTCGCACTGGCCGGACTTCCTGCGCTGGTCGCGCACGATGCTGCTGGCGGCCGAGCTTGACCCGGACTCGCTTAGCTTTCGCGACGCGCGCCAGAGCGGATGGCAGAAGGGCTTGAGGTCGAGCGCCTTTGTTATCACGGACGCCCTGACGGCAAGCCAGTTGCCCGACGGCACACGAACGCGCATTTTCCGCATCATCGCGGACTCTTCGCTCTCGGAGCTGCGCCAGTACGTCAGGCGGTTTCTCAAAAAGCAATCGACCGCCGATGTGTGACAGTTTCCCAAGTAGCACATCGACGGTGGAGGCGGCCGCCGCCAACATGCTTTTATGCTCAGGAGGAGCAAGAAAAAACAGGGATGACAAGAAGGGATGAAGGATGAGGGCGGAGGGATGAAAGTGTTTGAGTGAATGCGACAATTAACGATTCACTCAATCATTCATCCCTGCGGCCCTTGCTCTATCCCTAGCCCCTGCGGGGCTGCTTTTCAATCGGTATTGAAGATGTACGAACGGACTGCATCATTGACTTCACTGTGCCGGGAGCGCGAGGCCGAGCTGGCGCAGCTCGAAGGAGAGCGCTTCGACCTGCTAGTCGTCGGCGGCGGCATCACGGGCGCGGCCATCGCGCACCGCGCCTCCGCCCACAATCTTCGCGTCGCGCTCGTCGAACAGGGCGACTTTGCGAGCGGGACGAGCAGCCGCTCTTCGCGCCTGATCCACGGCGGCCTGCGCTATCTCATGCACGGGCAGGTGCGACTGGTTCATCGCTGTCTGCGTGAACAGAAGCGGCTGGCGACGCTCGCGCCCCACCTCGTCCGGCCACTCCCGCTGATGCTGCCGCTCTATCGCCACTCTTCAGCCGGGCTTTGGGCCCATCGCGGCGGCATGGCCCTCTATCGCGCACTTCAGCCGACGGCCTCCGGTTCATTCCATCAACTCCTGGACGCGTCTTCCATGCGCGGGCGCGAGCCGCTGCTCTCGGCGCAAGGCTTACAGGGCGGATACCTCTGCCGCGAATATCTCACGCATGACGCGCGGCTCGTCTGGGAGACCGTGCTTGCCGCCACGCAAGGGGGCGCGTGCGCGCTCAATTACGTGCGCCTGCTGGAATTCATTACATGCCGGGGCCGCGTGACGGGCGGCATTCTGCGCGACGAATTGACCGGAAGAACCGTCGAGGCTCATGCCAAAGTGGTGGTCAATACGACCGGCCCATGGTCTGACCGCCTCACCGGCAGCGTTAACCCTTCAACGCGGCGGCTGCGCCTGACCAAAGGCGTGCATATTATTCTGCCGCGAAGGCTCGTCCCGCTCTCGCAGGCGGTCATCTTTTTCTCGCCCTCGGACAGACGACCGCTGGTCGCCATACCGACCGAGAATCTGGTCATCGTCGGCCCGACCGAGACGGAATTCGAGGGCGAGCCGGGGCACGTCGTCCCGGAGCCGAACGACATAGAGTACCTGCTCGAAGCGTTGCATGATTTCTTTCCGGGTTTTCCGGTGGCGTCAAAGGACGTGGTGGCGCGCGCGGGTTTGCGCCCCCTCTACGACCAGAGCGGAAAGCCAGCAGGCGAGGTCAGCCGCGCCTATCATATAGAGTGGCAGCGCGAGGGTCTTCTCTCAGTCCTCGGAGGCAAGCTGACGCTGCACCGCCAGGCGGCCGAGGAAGCGTTCAACGTGCTGGCGCAAAGGCTCGGGTGCGCGCCGCGTGGGCGCACGGCCTGCAATGCTTCGTCGCCCGCGCTGTTGCCGGGCGCTCTGTGGCCGTGCTCGCCCGAAACGGTCGCCGAAAAGCTTTCGGATGCAGGCGTCGCGCCGGACGCTGTGCTACATCTACTTAAAACTTATGGCAGCCGCGCGCTTCTGTTCCTGGACCTGATCGCAGAAGAGCCCGCGCTCCGCGAGCCTTTAGCGCCGCCGCTGCCCTTCATACGCGCCGAAGCCGCTTTCTCGATGCGTTATGAACGGGCCGCCTGCGCGCAGGATTTTATGGAGCGCCGCACAGACCTCGCCCTGCGCGCCAAAGTGGAGGGCATAACACTTGAGCTTGACGGCCTGTGGCGTGCGGACGCGGCGAGCCCGGTCGCCTATGTCTGAGCGCCACGGATTAGGAGACACATCGAACATGAACGAAGAAGGCGTGCTTCACTTCGAGGCAGCAATAAACCCTTACGGCTGCTCGCCGAAAGTCTCGGAAGCATTGGAGGCGTCTGCGCGAGCGCGCGAGTTTCGCTTCTACGGCGAGCCGACCGCCGTCGAGCTGCGGGAGAAACTGGCTGCTCTACATGATCTTTCGCCTGATAACTTCGTTGTCTACAACGGGGCGGGCGAGGCTCTGGCGTGGCTCTTCATCTTCCATCTGGTGATGCGCAGGGGCCGCCTCATCGTCCCTTATCCCTCCTACGAGCGGTTCGTAGAGGCGGGCAGGCGTTGCGCGACTGAGTTGATCGAAGTCCCGCTCGACGAGCGCGATTTCTCGCTCTCCGTCGAGCGCCTTATCGAAGAGGGAAAGCGTCGCGGCGCAACCCTTGGGCTCATCAGCAATCCGAACAATCCGTCAGGCAACAGTCTGTTGGATGAGGCTGATCTCAGTAGATTGCTCGACCAGATGCCGGAATGCCTGTGGATTATAGACGAAGCATACGCGGATTATACTGGAAAGAGCTTCGCCCCCCTGGTGCGCGAGCGGTCGAACCTGGTCGTCCTGCGCACGTTCTCGAAAGCATACGGGCTCGCGGGGTTAAGGGTCGGGTGCGCGGTCGCTCAACAGGGGCTGGCGCTTGAGCTTTCTCGCTCGCGCCTGCCCTGGGCCGTCAATTCCATGTCGCTCGTTGCGGCGCAGGCGGCGCTCGACGACCAGGAATATTTGCGCGAGGTGGTGGCGCGCATTCGCCTGGATTGCGTCGAGCTTTATTCGGCGCTCGACCGTCTACCTCAAGCGGAAGTCCGCCCGAGCGACGCCAACTTCTTTCTGGTTCGTCTAAAGGGTATTGATGCGCAGCACTTGAAAGATCATCTGGCCGCTAGACGGATGCAGGTTCGCAGTCGCCCGGACATGCCCGAACACATACGCATCACGTCGCTCCGGCCCGAAGAGAATCGCCGCCTGCTCGGCGTCCTGGGCGATTATCTTTCAAATACCGAGCGAGAAGAAAAAGCTTATTAGTGGGAAGGAAAAGCCCGCCGCTTCGTTCATCTTGAAGGCTCGTGAGGCGCTTCGGTTATGCCGAACAATGTGTATCATTTCGTTGACCGCTGGCGCGTGGGGGGTACGGTCGCAGAGGTCTCCGAGGTGATAGAGAACGCCCTGGAGCTGACGCGCTGGTGGCCGTCCGTGTACCTGGAGGTCGAACAGAAGGAGCCGGGCGGAGCGGGCGGCGTAGGGAGATTAATCAGCCTGCGCGCCAAGGGCTGGCTGCCTTATACACTGCGTATAGACTTTCGCACCACAGAGTCGCGCTCGCCCTACGGCTTTACGCTACAGGCGTCGGGCGACCTTGAGGGAGTGGGCGTCTGGTCTTTCGAGCAGGACGGCGCGGCGGTCAATATCACTTACGACTGGCGGATTCTAGCCAACAAGCCTCTAATCCGCGCTCTCTCGTTCCTGCTCAAGCCGATCTTCGCTTTCAACCATCGTTGGACCATGCGGCGCGGCGAAGAGAGCCTCAAGCTTGAGCTGGCACGCCGCCGCGCGCGCACGCCCGAAGAGGCCGCGCGCATTCCTTCGCCGCCCGGCCCAACCTTTCCTCATAATCTCTATCGCAGAAAAAAGAGGGGGACTTAGCAGGCTGACCCCCCCTTCCGGGCGAATTATCATGCCGCTCCGCCAGCCGAGGCGAGCCTTCGTACAACAGGCCGGCACCCGTCCGCATCTAAACGAGTTACAAAGTTTATCCTGTGAATCAGCGCGGCGGCGTTAGACGAGGTGAGTCTAACGCCGTTTCATATCAGTCAGGTAAGGCAAGATGAGATTGAGATTATTGTTACTGGTCTTAATAGTGCTCGCTGCCGCCTCTGCCGGGGCGGTCAGGTCGAAATACCAGCAGACATCCGCCTCGCCGGAGAACGAGCAGGCCGGGTCGGGGGCGGCCCCGGCCCTTACGCGGGTGGGCATGGGCTCTCACATGAGGATGACTGCCGTGCGGCCGCCGCTGGCGGGGGACGAGGGGCGCGCGGCCGGGGTCGCCGCGAGGGCGCGACGGGCGATTGAGAAGTATCAGGATTACAGGGCGGCGCTGCGGGACGGGTACGAAATCCTGCTCCCGCATGTCCCGCAGAAGATGTACCACTTTAACAACCTTGGATATTACGCCGAAGCCGAGCGCCACTTTAATGTCGAGCACCCGACCTCTCTGTTGTACGAAAAGACTGGCGGAGGGTATCGGCTGATCGGCGTGATGTACACCGCGCCCGCCGAGGCGTCGGAAGATAAGCTCGACGCTCGTATCCCGCTGAGCGTGGCCGCGTGGCACCAGCACGTAAACGTCTGCCTGCCC
>DASQYE010000106.1:0-7648 GCA_035639355.1 Pyrinomonadaceae bacterium | reverse complement strand
GAGCGGGGAGCGCATCGAGCGCGAGTGCCGACGACAACTCGAACAGGGTTGCCGCGCCCTGGTGATAAATTTCCGGGACACCGAGCTGGTCAACAGCATCGGCGTCTCGATTCTTTTGGGCGTCATAGACGCCGCCGAGGGCGTGGGCGCGCAGCTCGTCTTCTCCGACGTTAATCTACAAACCGTTGAGCTTTTTGAAATGCTGGGCCTGACCAAATACGTGGCCCTGGCCGACGACGAGCAAGAGGCATTGGCGACGCTGACGGAGTTCACCTCTCAAACCACCAGCATCGGTCACTAAGGACGCGCAGGCTTATGCAGGAGAAGGTGCAAAGGCTCATCCATACTTTCGCGGCGCTCGCGGATTTAGGACAGGAGATCGCCGACCCTCACGATTTCCTGGAGATGATTCGCACCTCGCTTCATCTTTTACTCGGCACACTGGCGATAAGACGCGGCGCGGTCGCCGAATACAACAAAGAGGATCATGTCCTGCATTTCGTAGCGGCGCGCGGCCTCGGCGACGAGCCTCCGGCCGACTTGCCGCTCGACTCGGAGGATGTCGAAGGACTCCTGAGCCTGGGCCTGTGCGGGCTCGCTATGAACGACGAGACGCCCGCCTTCGCACATTTCGCGGCCCGTCATCAAGCCTTCTTTGCGGAATCGCGTATCGAGCTGGTCGTCCCCCTCGTCGTTCGCAACGACCTGACAGGGATAGTCCTGCTCGGCGGCAAAGCGAGCAATGAGTCGTTCACCGCCGATGATCGCGACGTGGTCTGCTCGATGGCCCGCCACATAGGCGTCGGTATCCACACGCACCGCCTGCTCGAAGAGCTTGAGCGCAGGGCCGAAGAGAACCGCCAGCTTTACGAGGGCCTGCGCGCCATCTATAAAGACACCGTGCGCGCCTTCGCCGCCGCCATAGACATCAAGGACAAGTACACGCAAGGTCATTCCGAGCGCGTCGGGAAATACAGCGAGATCATCGCGCGCGAGATGGGTTGGAGCGATGAAGAGGTCGAAGGCATAGCCATCGCCGGCTACCTGCACGACATCGGCAAGCTCATCGTCGAGCGCGATATAATCAACGCGCCGTATAAGATCGACGCCAAGAAATCGAGCGAGCTCAATCGCCACCCCGCTGCCGGTTACGAAATCCTGGCTCCCATACGTCACCCTTACGCGGACATTCCCTTGATGGCACGCCATCACCACGAACGCATAGACGGGCGCGGATACCCGGACGGCTTGACCGGCGACCAGATACCCATCGGAACGAAGATCATCACGCTCGCCGATTCCTTCGACGCGATGACGACCAACCGTCCTTACAAGACCCGTCGCTCGCTCGAAGAGGTGGTCGAAGATTTTCGCCGCAACACCGGCAAGCAGTTTGACGTGGACGTGGTCATCTCGTTTTGCCGCGCGCTCGTTAGAGAATTTAAGGGAGAGACGAAAGCCCGCGCGATCACGAAAATACTGGGCAAGGATTACGTCGATCCCGCGCGCATCACGCCGCTGCTTGAAGAATTGATAGTCGAGCTTGAATCCGCAGCGCGCCCGCAGCAGGAGGAGATCGCAAGCGCGGTCAGCTCGGAATCGTGACGGGTGTAAAGCAATGACTACCCAAGAAAGATTAATAAGGCTCGAAAGCGCATTCGTAACGCTCACCAGATTGAGCTGAGAATATGGAAGCGCGTAGGGACACTCACGAGCATTGGTTTAATGAGTTCAGGGAGGCGCAAACCAATAGCCAAGCCAAAATCTCGGCCCTCGCCGATGCTCACATACGCCTGGAGGAGGCGCAAGCTAACAGCGAAGCCAAGATTGCGGCGCTCGCCGCGTCTCAAATCCTCACGGATAATGCTTTAAAAAATCTGGCCGCAACGCAGTCACGCACTGATGAGCGGCTCGATAGGTTGGTTGAAACGGTTGATCGCTACATCAGCAGGGGACGTAACGGGAAGTCTTAACGGGGATACACGTTTAGACAAAACACGGAGGGGGCAAAGCAACAACTTTGCCCCTTATTTATTTTCTTACTTCGGGGGGATTCGCAGGCTGTAACTACATATCTCTATCTTTTCATCGGGCGAGATGGGGGAGCGCTCCTCGCGTGTCACTTCACGCCCGGCGACGATGGTCGGATTTCTGCCCTTCGGAGTGAGCCAGTACTGGCCGCTTTCGTCGCGCGCCAGCGTCGCATGGACGCGACTGATCTCGGGGTCGCCTTTGAGTGGCAGGTCAACGCTGACGCTCCTTGAGCCGCGCCCGATAGTAATCTCCGGCTTGGTGATTGGAACGACGGCCTGGCGCACGCCCTCGCGCCAGATTTCGATCGAGTATAGCTCCTCAACGCGTGGGCGGACGATCGTCTGCTCGCCCTCGGCGGGCTCATTCGGATTAGTTACGCCGCCCATCTCTGGCGTCAAGCCCGGCATTGAAGTCTTCATCATCTGGTTATCGCCGCTCGGACGCGCCGTTACCATGGTATGGCCTGCCTCGGTCTCGTCCCAGACGGGCTGCACACGGAACTCGCCCTTATTCAGAGTACCGTCAACGCGCAGCTCTACGGCGAAGGACTTCGTGGCGAGCTGAGTTTGCCCCGCAAGCTCGCGGGCTCTCTCCGAAAGGACGTGAAAGAGTCCCTGCTCAAGGCCGCGCCGTTTATCCCCCTGCCACTCCTTATCGTCATCATTGCTCAGGTAGACGACGTACTCGCGCGGGATGTAGGTAGGGCCGCCGGGCGGCGTGAACATCTCGCGCTGCATGACGGCTTCGACCTCGCGCGCCACCTTGACGAGAAATTCCTCCCAGACGCGTCGCGGGCGCGACTGTTCGTCGGCCGCGCTCAAAGGGTCTTCAGCGCCCTCGCCGTCAATCCATCGTCTTATGGATTCAATTAAACCCACTGTTCCTACATCTCCTCTCGAATCAAAAAAGGGCGATCAGTCTTTTAGCTCCAGAAATTTTTTGTTTATCCATCCACGGTCGGCCGAATCCGGGTCATCCTTGTCGCGGCCGTGCTTGAGAACCTGAACCTCGTACCAGTTGTCCGTGTCGCTGACGGTTAAGACTTGCACAGTTGAGCCCTTTTCAGCAATCCCAACGGGAGGATATTTCCTGCCCGGATTGGAACGCAAGTAGGCATCCTGGTTGACCAAACCCTGACGCCCGACATCGTTCGAGCTGCCGGCGGCGGTCGGCTGTGAGCCCGCTCGGCCGGCCCAGCGCGAGCGGAAGTAACGATGAGTCGCCAGGAGCATTCCGGCAAAAGCTACGATCAGCAGAATAGCGACCAGGGCGCGGAAGCTGCGGCTGTTCGAAAGCTGCCGGGGCTGCTTTTGTCTAGACCTCAGGTCGCCGGAATGCCTCACATCCGGCATCGAGGTGATAAGCTCCCTGGCCCGCTGCGAGGTCTTTTGTGTCGCCACGGGGGCCGTCCGGTGATGGCCCGCGACCGGGACCACGATCCTCGGACGAGGGTGTCCGTTGTCTCGGCGCTCGAATTGCTCTATGACGCGCGTGACATTAAAGCGAGGGCGCGGCGGTGCTTTCGACGTTAGATCGCGTGTTTCGTTAAGTTTCCCGGTGGGACGCGGACGGGTCTCGCCGCCTCCGGTCGGAGGAACGAGTGGGCGCGTCGGAGGAAGGCAAGCGTCCGACAGATCATCCCAGAATTCCTGTACTGTCTGGTAACGATCACGGGGCAGATTTTGCGTCGCACGCTCCAGCACGCGCAGGACGCCAGCGGCCCACGGCTTATCCGCGAAGGCTTCCGGAAGCTCCGTGATAGGGCGATGCGAGAATCGCCTGGGCGATTCTCCTGTGATGAGTGCGTAGGTGGTCTTGGCGAGCGAGTATATGTCGGCGGCGGGCAGCAGGTGTTCGCGCGGCGCATTCAGGCTCGCCGTATCGAGCGGCCCCGTCTGCACGACGGGATTATGCTCGGGCGCGGCGTAAATGTTTGTGCCGACGCGCGTGATGGCTCCCTCGCTCGCTTCTATCTTGGCGACGCCGAAGTCTGCGATCTTCACCGTTTGCTGGTCGGCCGTGAGCAGAAGATTCTGTAGCTTGATGTCGCGGTGAATGACTCCGCACTCGTGCGCGTAGGCGAGACCGGCGCAGACCTGTTCCAGGTAGTACAGCGCTCGTTCGAGCGTGTATGGCTCTTTGCGCGTGCGCGTCGCCATGTCACCGCCCGACAAATATTCGAGCACCAGGTAATGAAAAGTAGTACCCGACAGGTCTATGGCCGTGCCGTGGCCCAGACGGTTGATGATGTTCGGGTGGCGGACGCGGTCGAGCGCTATCGCCTCGTTCTGAAAGTTTTCGATGAGCGTATGCTCAAGCTCGGCGTCGAGCACGCCCTGCAAGAGCACGTTGAGCGCCTTGATGACGACCATCTGCGGCTCGCCGTCCGAGGCGGCGATGTCGCGCGCGACGTATATCTCGGCGTAGCTGCCGCGCCCCAGGCATTCCAGTATGTCGTAACGACCATCGAGCCTGCATTGCTGTAGTTTCAGTTCGCTCATCCCTCATCCGCTCGCGCTTTTCATTAGAGCAACCGGCGCGCCGTCGAGATGCCTTGAACAAAAGTTTGTTGAAAAGCACGGGCCAGCGTCGGCGAACCTTTTAGCGTACATGTTAAGGCGAGCCTACGACTTGCTTTTTCTCCACCACCTCGTTAAGAGAGTTCATCGCCGGTTGCACAACAAGAGAATTGGCGGGTCTCATCAGTGCGGCGGCCGCTCGCGCCAGCCGCACATCGACCTTCTGCGGAGTGCGCTGTCCCGGATTTCTCTCCTCCAGCTTCGAGCTAGCCAGCTCAAACGCGCCGAGCGCCCTGTCGTATTCGCCCGTCAGGAGCAGCGCGCGCCCGTACAGGTATAGAAAATCGGGGTCGGTGGAATCTTCGGGCCGCACTATATTCTGTTTCGTCATCTCGGCGGGCAGGCCGCTCAGGAGCCATTGCGAGGGGGCGCTATCGACCTCTCTTCTTTTCCTGTCGAAACTGACGGCGGGGTCTTCCGGCGGGGCTGTCACAGGCGATGGACTGGCGGCCGCAGTGGGTTGATTCTGCTCGGCCAGCCGTTGTTGGTAGAACATTTTTCCATAATGAGCGGCCGCCGCTCCCGCCAGCGCGCCGATGATGATGAGCACAAGCGCACGCGCAAACTTACTGCCGCCGCCCGGCCCGTGCTTGATCTCGGCCGCGTCGCGGCTTGCTCCTGACACCTCTTCGTCGTCGGCGCTGCCGGTGGTCGCGGCGCTGTTGCCGTCAGCGGCGTGTGCGACTACGTCGCGCTCTGCCGCTGTTGATGGAAAGGCCGTGCGGGACGCCGGTTGCAGTGTGCCCTGCACGGGCGCTGTCTCTACGGTAGCCTCCATGCTCGGGGCGTTGGTATTGCCTGGGAGGGTGCGGGCAAGCGACGCCGTGGAGGCGAGGGAATCAATAGTGCGATCAAGGGTCTCCGTGCCGACGGACGGCTTAGCGGTTGCGCCGACGCGCACGATGACGGCCGTCAGGTTGTCCTCCGCCCCGCGCTCGTAACAGCGCCTCTTCATCTCGTCGCAGACCTCTTCGAGCGACATAGCGCTGCTTAGAAGCTCGCTTATCTCTTTATCAGGGATATGCCGCGTGATACCGTCCGAGCAGAGAAGGAAAGCCGTGCCGTCTTCGACCTCTATGGTATTCATGTCCACTTCGACGCCGTCTTCGGCCCCGAGGGCGCGGCTGATGACGTTACGGCTCGGATGATTGGCGGCCTGCTCCTGCGTCATACGACCGGCGCGCACCTCTTCCTCGACGACGGAATGATCGCGTGTCTCGCGATGAAGCTGGCCGTCGGGCGTGAGACGGTAGAGGCGAGAATCGCCGACGTGGCCGATGGTTGCGGTGTGGCCGTCCAGGTGAAGCGCGACGACCGTTGTCGCCATAGTGGAGAGCTTCGGGTGCTCCTGCGCCATGCGATGAATCGAGGCGTTGGCGCGTTGAATGGCGATCTCCATCAGGTCTTCTATATCAGAGCCGTCAACCTGGTGACGAAACGCTTCGTCCAGGACTTCCATCGCCGTCCGCGACGCGACTTCACCGGCCTGCGCGCCGCCGACGCCGTCGGCGACGGCGAAGATGCGACGCTTCTCGTCAGCCAGAAAGGAGTCCTCGTTGAGCGGGCGCTTCTCGCTCAAGCCCCGGTCGGTGACGACCGCCGCTTCGACATTGACTTCATCATTCAATGGCTCTTTCATTGAACTGCCTCCGGAATTGAGGGATCGTTGGCGGCCGTTTCCCGCACCGTTCGCGTGGCTACCGCGGCGTCGCGCGCGTTGCGATGAGAGAAGGCCATCAGCATTCCGAGCATAGCGAAACTGGTAATCAAACTAAAACCGCCGTGGCTGACGAAGGGCAGCGTGATGCCCGTCATCGGCAGGGCGCGCGTCACGCCGCCGATATTAACAAGCGCCTGAAAACCGATAAAAGCCGTCAAGCCGGCCGAGCACAGCTTTGTAAACATATCACGCGACTCAATCGAAGTGCGAACGCCAGCCGAGACGAATACGATCAGCGCCAGGATAATGATCGCGCCCCCCGCCAGCCCCAGCTCTTCGCCGATGGCCGCGTAGATGTAATCCGAGTCGGCGACCGGAATCACTTCCGCGAAGCCGAGGCCCAAGCCGCGCCCAGTGGTTCCGCCCGAAGCGATGCCGAAGACGGCCTGCGCCGGCTGGAAGGCCGCGCGGTCAAACCACACGTCCACGTTGACAGTCCTCTGCATGGCGGGGCTCTCGGCCGCAAGCTCCCGCATCTTCTGATCCTTGGCGAGCGCGTCTTCGTAGTCCTTTTTCCACCATGACACTTCGGGCGAAGGGGGATTGAAGCCGTCGAGCCAGAGATGGAATCGCTGTTGAATACGGTCGGGCAGCACGGCGACGACGGGGCGCGCAATCGTCGGCAGGTACGGAACGTTCTCCTGAATATCGCGCGGCAGCGCGCCGACTACCAGGATACTGGCGACCAGGGCGACCGAGCCGACGAACAGAAGAAGCTGCGGCCAGCGACGCACGGCCACCAGGTAGAGCGTCGCGTAAGCGCCGCTGAAGACCAGCATCTGCCCAAAATCCTTGAGCGCGAAGAACGGCACGAACGGCATCACGGCCATCGCCAAAAGCGGGACGACATCGCGCGCGCGCGGCATTCCCCAGTAGGTGCGCGCCAAGTCTTTGTAGCGCGCCGTCAGTATTCCGGCGAAGCCGAGCAGGAAGGGAATCTTAGACGGCTCCCAGGGCGTCATGTTGCCCGCGGCCTTTCCGGCGCTGGACGTGACGACCGCCGCCGACAGCGGAATCAAAGTGAGCGCCACGATGATAAAGCTGTGGCGCTGTAGCCAGAGCAGAAAACCGTCTCGCACGCAGAACCAGTATGCGGCGGCGAAGAAGATGAAGCTGACGATGGGAATCCACGTATAGCTGGAAGCGAGAGCGTCCGCCACGGAGTAGTTTGACTGGCGGTGCTGCTCGCGATCGAGATCGGCCGCTTGCGGGGCGGTCGGCGGCAGCCCTAGGCGGCGCTTCTTCTCAGCATCATAGAATTCGTTGATGTAGCGCGTGCGCAGCGTCGCCGTCTTCTGCGCGCGGGCCTCTGCCT
>DASQYE010000105.1:0-2004 GCA_035639355.1 Pyrinomonadaceae bacterium | reverse complement strand
ACGAAGGTGTTCTATCCCGAATCGACGGCGAACGATCCGACCCTGACCTCGCCGCTTTCGAGTACGCCCGTGACCGATCAGGTCTATCGACAGCAGACGGCTTACGCGCCCGCCGCGCCGCAAGTCACACCCGCTGCGCCTCGTCCAGGCCCTTCGCGGCGTCGCCTTCTCCCGCTCATCCTGATCCTCCTGGCAGGCGTTGTCATGCTCGGGGCGCTTCTGTTGGCGAGCTTCACGCGCCGCACAGTGACCGTAAAAAATGAGCCCGCATCGCCGCCTCCTGTTCCCGCCAAGCCGCCGGTCAAGCGTCCGGCCCAGCCCGCCGCGACCGTGATGAGCGAAGAGGACGCAGACATTACAGACGACAAGACGGTTATTACTAAGACGTACCAGCTCGGCGACAACGCTACCATCTCGCTATCGAACACCACCGGCAACGTTACGATAGAAGGATGGGAAGAGTCGCGGGCCGAGGTGAAGGTGATTAAGGAGGGCGGGTCGGAGCAGGATCGCCAGGCCGTGGAGGTGCGTCTGGCAAACGCGAGCGACCTGCTCTCTCTCGAAACTTCCCCGACGCGCAGCAGCCCCGTGGAGGTACACTACGCGCTGAAGCTTCCGCGTCACGTCCGCCAGATCGAGCTTAAATCGGCTGACTCAAAGGTCGAGCTGTCGAAGATCGCGGGCGCGGTCACGATCGCACTGCAAGGCTCTTCCATAGAGCTGAATGATGTCAGCGGCGCAGTCCGCACCAAGATCGTCAAGGGCGATACGAAAGCCACTCTACAAAAGGGTGGGCCCGGCGGGCCGCAGGAGTTTTCAAGCGTCAGCGGTGATATAGAGCTGCAATTAGAGGAGGATGTCAACGCGGACATCAGGGCCGAGACGATAGACGGCGACATAGACGTAGACGATGACCTCGGCCTGAAAGTGGAAAAGCGCAGGGTGGGTCAGGCGGTCGCCGGGCGCGTGGGCAGCGGCGGAGTGACCATAAGTATCAAGACCGTCAGCGGAGATATAAAAATCTCCCGGTGAGGAGCGGCCCCTTAAACCTTGCGGCCCTACCTTCTCATATAAAGCCTTGCGGCCCTGCCCTCTCATAGACGCGGGGTGCGTCTACGGCTCGTCAGGGAATATTTCGTAATGCAGCTCTAAAAATTTCATCCCGAAAATCCACATCTCGTGCCGCGCCAGCAGCTTCACCTTTTCCGTAGAGCGTACGATCTCTACGGGAGCGTCTTTCGAATCCGCCGGCCAGACAGTGATAGTCTCGTTGATCGGCAGACGAACCGGCAGGAGACGGTTGGCGAAGTAGACGCCCTGGTCGCCGCCCGGACGCACGCGCGCGAGTGTAGATAGAGTGAGGCCGCGCGCCGATGATGCTGCTGCGGCATCGCTTCCCGCGTAGTCCATGTGAAGGATGCTCGAAACGTTTCCTCCCGGCACGGGGAAGGCTATGTTCATGTAGGTGTCGCCCCCGATGGAATGCGTCGCATAGGCGGCAGCGTACATGGCCTTGTCCGTGCCCTCGTAGGTACGCACCCACGCGCGGACTCCAATCCGACCGTCCACGGAATCCTCTACGGGCAGGATGCGGCTCTCTATTCGATCTTCCATACGCTCCGTCTCGACCGGCAATCGCATCTGGCCGATCCACGTTCCGAGTCGGTGAGCGATGCGGCCTCCAGTGCGAAAGCCCCGCCTCCAATGCGGTCTGACCAGCAGGCGGTAGCCCACGGTCTGCTCGTAGAAGGCGCGCACTTCCCCGTCGATCAGGCCCGCATCAAAGTCGGAGCGACGGTACATCTCAAGATCGTCTACGATCCCGCGCGGGGTCGCCTTGGATGTTGAGACGGCGTTGATCTGCTCAAAGTATTTCGGGCCTGCATACCAGCCGCGGCTGGAAAGCCTGCTCAACGGCACGCCCGGCGGAAGCGAGCGCGCGAGGGGGCGCACGAAGCGCCAGGCTATGAGCCCGCATAAAGAGAAGCCGAGCGCGTTGGCGAC
>DASQYE010000104.1:0-10119 GCA_035639355.1 Pyrinomonadaceae bacterium | reverse complement strand
TATACTAAAAGGCCAGAACGACAATGTGATAGTTGTGCGTACATCCGGTTACGAAAGAATTATCCGCAAAAGCCACTTCCGGGCAGTAACCCGCGTCCGTCCGGGGGGGCCGCCCAAAGGGTCTTAAGCCGCGCTCCTATGGGCATCGGCCGGGAGCGCCCCGTGTGCCGAAATGCCGCGCATCGCCGCAAGAGTTCGCCCACGTGGGCGTTCATTACACGGCTGGACGTGTATTTTGTGCAAAAGGAGAGGTGAGATATGCGAAAAACGCTGATGACGCTCATTATCGCGGGCTTGAGCCTGTTGGTGCTGGCGGCGGCTGCCATGCCGCAGGCCGGTACGGAGACGAACATCTATGCGTCTTTGACGGGCCAGGAGTCTTATCGCCGTATCGCCCCACAGGAGTGGTTCGATGTCGATGTACTGGTTGACGGCAGGCCGCTTGAGGAGTACGCGGCGCGTGGTAGGCGCTACGTAGAAGCCCTGGAAGGGGCGGAATACGAGCTGCGCGTCAGAAATCCGCTCGGCGTGCGTGTCGCCGTGGCGCTCTCTGTTGACGGACTGAACACGATCGACGCGCGCCGCACGAGCGCCATGAACGCGAGCAAATGGGTGATAGAGCCCTACCAGACGATCACCATTCGCGGCTGGCAGATGAGTAGTGAGCGTGCGCGCCGCTTCTATTTCACATCGGAAAGAGATTCCTACGGGGCAAAGCTAGGGCAGACGGCCAACCTGGGCGTCATCTCCGCCGTCTTCTTCCGCGAGCGTCAACCCGTCGTGATAGCGCCGCCGCCGCGCGACCCGTATCCCGTGCCGATGGAGAAAGATGAGCGCGGGGAGAGCAGACGCGCCCCCGAAACACAGTCAGGCTCGGCGGGCGATAGCGCCGCCAGCGCGAGGCCGAAGAGCGCCGAAGCCTATCCAGCGCCCGATGACGACTATGCGGCGACGGGCATAGGTCGCAACGTTCACAACGATGTACGCTGGGTCAATCTGGAACTTCAGCCGCGACCGGTCTCCGAAGTGGTGATTCGCTACGAATATCGCGCCGCGCTCGTCCGGCTTGGAATACTGCCGCGCCCCTATCCGCGCCCCGACGCACTGCACCGCCGCGAGAACTCGTCAGGATTTGAAGGCGGGCGGTACAGCCCGGAACCTTAAAGCAAGTCTCAATCGGAGAAGACTCAAAGCCAAGCTGATACATACTCAGCCCCGCGAGGGGCGATAAATGTAGCCCACGGCGCGAGCCGTCGGGAAAATGGTTGTCACTCGCACGAAGCCCCGTGAGGGGCGAAAGAAATTCAAGTTGATTATCTTTCGCCCCTCACGGGGCTTCATCTATACATCACCACGCTACCCACGGCTCGCGCCGTGGGCTAATCTCTAACGCCCCTCGCGGGGCTTTATCGCGTTTTGTTATGTATTCTCCGAGGCTTACGCCGTGGGCTACAGTCTATCACCCCCGAAGGCAGAGCAGACCTGCCGCTTTCACGCTTCCGCCTTATCACTTCGGTCTGAGGTCGCGGGTGTAGAGCCGGCTGTAGGCGCGATAGTTCGACATCACCTTGAAGACGTAATCTTTCGTCTCTGTAAAACCGATTTCGGAAGCGAAGACGCCCGCGTCACTCTGGCCCGCGCGTTTGAGCCAGCGCGCGACGTTGTCTTCGCCGCCGTTGTAAGAGGCGGCGACCGCCTCCGGCTGATTCGGGAAGAGACGCGTCAGCTCGGCCAGGTACTCGCTACCGATCAGAATGTTCGTCTCCGGCCGGTAAAGCTCTACCTCCTGCAAATTGTTGATACCCGCGCGGAGCGCATACCTGGTCGCCGTGTCAATCGTTAACTGCAAGAGCCCGCGCGCGGCCGCCTGTGATTTGGCGCGCGGACGAAAGCCGCTCTCCTGGCGCATGATCGCCAGCACAAGGCGCGGGTCTAGGCCGCGCGCGGCAGTAGCGCGAACGATGGCTTCACGATACGGAGCGGGGTAAAGGTCAGCGCCGGATGCTATGGCGGCGTTGACGCGCGTGATGCGATCGGTCACGACCGCGCGAGCGGAGGCGCTTTTGATGGCTTGCAGCCGACGCGTGGCAAGCTCGCCATAGTAGGAATTAAGCCCGTCCGGAATCGCAAGATATGCATTGATCGCTTCCTCCGTGCGTCCGGCGCGCTCCAGACTGTAAGCCCTCAGGTAGGCGATCTCCGAAGGGGTTGTCAGCACCCCGCTCGCGAAGGGAGCGCTGCGTAGACGGTCTGCCGTTTCCACGGCCTGTCGCCAATCGCCGCCCGCCACGTCCAGGCGCAAACGCGCAAACTGTGCGTTAACGTCCGTCGCAGCGCCTCGAAACCTCTCGCGCGTCCGCGCGATCCATTCGACGGCCTCCGACGGGCGACCGGCTTCGCGCAGTCCGTCTATGACGTTAAGGTACGCGCCCTCTATGCGCTCGCCCTGCGGAAATTGAATCGTGTACTGGCGGTAACGCTCGACGGCATCGCCGGCGCGACCCGCGCGCAAGAGCGCCGACGCCAGCGAGTAAAGTCCCTCGCGTCCATCTTTCGTCTGCGCATAGTCGCGCGCCAGTCGTTCAAACCAGGGCAGGGACTCCGCGTACTGCCTCGCCTGAAAATATGAGCGACCGATGCCATAGAGCGCGGCGGGCACGCTCGGGTCATTCGGATAACGCTCGATGAGCGCTTGCCAGTGGGCCCGCGCCTCCGCAAAGGCGCGATTCGTCATGTAAAGGGCGGCGCGGCGCTGGTGCTCGGCGGGGCTCAACTGGGCCAGCCTCCCGCCGGCTTCGCGGCCCGCGCGATCCATGCCACGCACGCTGGCAAGCGCGTCGTCTTCCTGTAGGGCGCGAGTCTGCGCGCCATAGGGAACGCCGGCATTCCTGCCTGCGATGACCGGGACACAAATAAGAATGAGAGCGCCGAATAAAGCCGGAAACCCGCCTGCGGTTTTAAAGAAGGATGACCGATTCACTATTTCACCTTATGTTCGTTTGAGTAGCTGCCCCATGGCCTTTGACCCGGTTGGGAGCGGGCGCACGCCCATCGAAAACGGGGCCGGCTGCATTGTATCATCAGGTCGGCGGCCTGCTTCTTCCAACCCGGCAATCCCGCACGCCGAAGAGCCCCGGACGGCGGCGGCCCCGATGCGCCTTCCCCTGTAACTTCCCCCAGCCCTCAAAAAAAATCGCCCGGCGCGGAATATAAAACAACGGCACGGCCAATAAGAGATGCCGTGCCGCCGTCCGTAGGTTTGCCAGAATTTTTAATGGTTTCGTTCGTGTGTCCCGGCACGCGGGACAGGGTTTGGGCCTTATCAACCCTCTATGGCGTCATTGACGCTGTCGGCTTTACGCTCGTAGGCGAGAATGGCCGCCGCGTTCCTTCTCTCGACGGCGGTCAGAGAAGATTCTTTGTAGCCGGGATCGGGCTTGTACCAGTCCAGGCTTGAGAAGTAGTTGCGCAGCTCCTGTTCCTTAAAAACCTTGCCGTGGCGCGCGTAAATCTCATTGCGCAGCTTGCGCGCATCCTCTCGGAACATTCCCTCAAGCACGCTTCGCGTGATTATCTTCGTGCCCAGCTGGTCGTGTAGCTGTCTCTCATAGTTGACGATCGTCTCGACGTTCTGCCGCTCGATAGGCGAAAGCTCCGGCGTTTTCGGTTTCTCCTCCTCAGAGGGCACGTACCAGGGCTGGAACTGGAAGTACTGGTCGAGCCAGGGAGGGCCAAAACGCATCCCACGACGCGCGTAGACCTCGTTCCTCAATAGCCGCAGCTCATGCAGGCTGAGCCCGCGCAGCATCTCTTCCGTGATCGGATGGTCTTGAAACAGTTCCATGTCGCCCGGCGAGAGCGCGAGCCGCCGCTGCTTCTTATGCGCCGTCAGAATCGTTTGCAGGTTCTTGCGCTCGATCTCGGAAAGCTGCTTTGGATCGTAGCTCGGGTCGGGCGTGTACCAGTATCGCTCCTCGAAATATTTTTGCAGCCAGGGCTCGCCCTCAAAGCGACGCCCGTGAATAGCTTCGACCTCTGCACTCAGGACGCGCCACTCGCCTCCCGTGTGCTCGCCCAGCTTCTCCTTTGTGATGATACGGTCGCGATAAAAGCGCAGGTCGCCGGGTTGAACAAACTCGTGCTGGCCCGCTTCGGCCTCGCGTATAACGTCCAGGTTCTGGCGCTCGATCTCTTTGAGCAGCGAGTTTTGAAAGTTAGGGTCGGGCTTGAACCAGGGTCGCTCGGCTAAATACTTCTTGATGTCCGGGTCTTTGAAGACGCGCCCGTGCCGACCGAAGATGATGCCGCGAAGCAACTTCAGATCGTACTCCGAAGCGCCTTCGAGCTGCGAGAGCGCGATCGTGCGCGTCGCAAAATCGAAGCTCTCCCACTGCGCCAGCCAATCCTCCGATTGAGCCAGGGAGGTGACGGGCTGGACGACGAGCAGCAGAGCGAAGACGATAAAGCCGGTCAGAGCCAAACGAAACTTCCGCAGCATGACGACTATCCTTTCAGGTGACTGGTGCACATCCCCCTCGATAACTCCATACGGCCAGAGGCGCAGCAAGCGCCGGCCCTTTGCATGAACGACGGCCGTCACGATCTCTTGCGGCGACCGTCGCATGACGAAAGACCCGCTCGACCGAGCAAAGGCGCAAAGCCTCCTTCAAAAGCGTTCCCCGGTCTATCCCGAGACCGCGCCGACAAGAGCATGCGCGGCGCAAGGGCTGCGCGCGATAAATTGACGACCCGCACACGACTTTTTGCTCACACCTCGCGCTGCGACCAAAGCCGCTGCCGCCACGCCGCGGGGAACCTGGGCGCACGCTCGACGGCTCAAAATTTTTGAAGGGGAAAAGCCCTGGGTAAAGGAAGGACTATAAAAGCTCGGCGAGATTGCACACACGCGCGGCCAGCTTTCTCCGCTAATAGCGATTCGTTTGAGGGTCGGTCGCAAGCGTCATCGGCGGCCGCCACGCCGGGGGAACAGGGCCGTGCCGCGATACGGCGCTTCGCCAGTCGAGCCGGGTTCGCACGGGACAGTGCGCCGCCGCTGCGCCAGTCATTAACCAGACACGGCGGGAACGGAGCGCACCGCCAGCAAAAAGCCGTCATGCTATGAGGCCGTGATCGGCCGGATGCGTATGGAAAACCTGTCAGTCAGTAAGGGCGAGAGTCCGGCTCACATGCATCCCGGATGGCCGCAATCGCAAATCACCTCAGCTATATCGCCTGCGCCCGCGCAACTCGCGCTGCAATAGTCCGAGTCCTGCGGTTTAGGGCAATTACAACCCGGATGAGCGCACGTCTCTCTTTCTTCGTCTGCCATGATCTTTCGGCCTCTCTTTTGAAGATGATGTTTAAGGAGCGTGTGCATTCTAGCAGCCGCTTTTGTGGCCCACAATCGAAATCCGTCAGGCGCGCGGCTCGTCGTCTTCTTCTATAATCTCGTAGCTCGATGCGATCTCCACGGTCGGTTGAAGCGTCGCCGCGACGCTGCAATATTTCGTCTCGGAAAGCTCTATGGCCTGGGCCAGGGCCCGCTCCGAGATGTGCCGCCCGCGAACGATGTGGCGAACCTCCATACGCGTAAACTTGCGCGGGTGCTCCTGGCGGCGAAATCCCTTCACCTCCACGCGGTAGTCCGTCACCTGCTCACGCTTTTTACGCATGATAGAGATCACGTCAACCGCCGTGCAGCTTCCCAGGGCGATCAGTAAAAGCTCTACCGGCGTTGCGGCGCTGCCCCGCTCGTGATTCGTATCGAGCGCCTGCGCGTGGCCGCTCGGGCTGATGCCGACCCACAAGTCGTTCCCGGCGAAATGTACGGTCGCGGTAGTGCTGTCTTGATCCATAAGCTTGCTCCTTCGCTTTCGGTTAGAGTCCGGCCAGGGGCTTTTTGCGAGGCTTCAACACACTTTCGAGATAGGCGGCCGGAGCGTACCAGACCGTAAGTGCGGGCAGAGGATAACATGACGCTCGGCCCTAAAACAGTCTCGAATATAAGCTTACGATGAAGGCGCGACGCCGCTTCATGGGCCCGTGCCGGCGATTCTGTCAGAATGACCAGCACGAAAACTTATCGGCAACCCAAACAAATTTCGGTGAATCACAAGGAGCGGTTGCCTCCTTAGGGGTAAGAGGCATACAATAACTGGCAAGCAACTGTTAAACCCCTGTAGAGACTGCTAGCCCCTGTCCCCTATGCTCACGGGTTTTCTCGTAGAGCGCAAGCATTTTCTCTCCCTTTACGAGCAGTGACGAGAAAGCGCGGCCATGATGGCTGAGGGTCGCGCCAGTCGAGATGTGTGACTGAAAATGTAAAGCCAGTGAAAAAATGGAGGGAAAGAAATGGTAAATAGAATGAGACAACTAATCTTGACGGCGCTGGTGCTGGCGCTCGCCGGCACAGGCATGAACGTGCAGGCGCAGACCTACAATCGCAGTCAACGCTCCACGCGCCAGCTCATCCGGCGAATAGAGCAGCGCACGGCGGTCTTTCGCGCGAGCGTGGATGCGACACTAGACTCAAGCCGGATCGACGGAACCAGAAGAGAAGACAATATCAACCAGTTCATGACTGACTTTGAGCAGTCTGTCCGCAGTCTGAGCGATCGTTTCCGTAGTCGTCAGGCCGTGGCTGCCGACGTGCAGGATGTGCTCACTCGCGCGGCAGATATAAATGGCTTTATGCAGCGCAATCGTTTGAGCACGCGGGCCCAGACGGATTGGACGGCCCTGCGTCAGGACTTGAACGAGCTGGCGCGCGTCTACAATGTTTCCTGGAACTGGAACACCACGACGCCTTATCCGCCCGCAGGCGGCGGCCAGGGCGGCGGTTATGGCGGTTACAGGGCCAACCGTCTGACGGGCACTTTCCGTCTTGACCCATCGCGCAGCGACGACGCGCGTAATGTGGCGGAACGCGCCGTGCGCAACCTGCCTTACAATGATCGGCAGAGAGCGCTCGACAGGCTGACGGCTCGGCTGGAATCTCCCGATCAGATCGCGATCGACCGGCGCGGGCGCAATATCACAATAGCTTCGACGCGCGCGCCTCAGATCACGTTCGAGGCCGACGGGCGCGAAAGAGTCGAGCAAACACAGTCCGGTCGAACGGTGCGCGTGCGCGCGTCGCTTATCGGAGACCAGCTTAGCGTAAGCCGCGTCGGCGAGCGAAACAATGATTTCACGGTGACGTTTGACCCGATAGAGGGCGGTCAGCGTTTGCGTGTCACGCGGCGCATCAGCAACGCAAATCTTGGACAGGTGACGGTGCAGAGCATCTACGAGCGGACGGACACGGTGGCCCGCTTCGATATTTACAACGGCACGACGACCACTCCGGGCTACCCGAACACCAACTACCCGGACAATACGACCGCGAGCGGTGATTTCATCATCCCGAACGGGACTATGCTGGTGGCGACCCTGAACGAAAATCTCTCGACCACCAACTCACAGGAGAACGACCGTTTCACAATGACCGTGCGCTCGCCTTCTCAGTACGACGGCGCGGTCATAGAGGGTTATATCTCTAACTTGAGCCGTGGCGGTCGCGTCACGGGGCGCAGCGAAATGTCGCTCAACTACGAGCGCATTCGGATGCGCGACGGCAGGACGTACAGGTTCGCGGGGCTGACCGAGAGCCTGCGGACGACCAACGGCGAAACGGTTCGTGTCGATAACGAGGGAAGCGTCGAGGGCCGCAATCAGACCAACCGCACGGCTCAGCGTGCTGCGATTGGTACGGCCATCGGCGCGATCATCGGCGCGATTGCAGGCGGCGGCCAGGGCGCTGCCATAGGCGCAGTCGTCGGCGCGGGCGCGGGCGCGGGCTCAGTCTACGTACAGGGACGCAATAACCTTGAGCTGTTGAGCGGTACGGAGGTCTCCATACGCGCGACCGGCCCCAGGTAAAGCGTAAACCGTAACCCGGCGTTCGGATAGCAACGACGCCCGGACAAAAGCGGCGGCGAGAGAATGTGGACGACGAGCGACAACTCGCGATCCACATTCTCTCGCCGCTTTTCTTGTGGTGGCGGCGGCGCTCGCCTATAAAGATCCCCCGCCTCTCTTCTTCCAAATTATTTCCCGGCCGGGGCATTCATCATTTTCTGTCAAAATGGTAGGATTCATTGGCCCAGCAGGGATACTCTGCGTGACTAGGAGACGGAATCCAATTGTCCAGCGCGATCACCATTCTCAGCGACTTGCCGGATGATGTACGCCTGCACCGCCTCGAAGCCCTCGTCGTGGCGAGCGAGACTCTACAGCGCGCTTCCGGGCTCGACGATATTCTACGAGCGATACTGGACCTGGTCTCGACCCAGCTCGACTGCGAGCGCGCTACCGTTTTCCTGCACGACAAACGCACGGGAAAGCTGCACGCGCGGCAGATGAGCGGCTCGACGCCCATCGACATCGTGCTGGAGAAGGGTGTAGGTGTGGCGGGCTTCGTCGCCGAGACGGGCGAGAGCGTCCTTATCAACGACGTTCATTCCGACCCGCGCTTTGATCCTTCGACCGACCGCCGCACCGGATTTCTCACCAGAAATATGCTCTGCGTCCCGCTTCGCAAACCCGAAGGCACGTTGATGGGGTCGCTTCAGGCCATCAACGCCCGGCGCGCTCATTTCTCTGCGGCCGACCTCGCCTACCTCGCTTCATTCGGCGCGCTGGCCACCATCGCCGTCGAGCGCGAACAGCTGGCCCAGGAGGCCGTCCGCGCCCAGCTGCTCTCCACAGAGCTTGCGCTCGCGCGTAAAATTCAGCAGCGATTGCTTCCGCCTCCCGGAAGGCTTGAGCTGCCCGCGCCCTTCTCGGCCTGGGGCGCGAGCCAGGCCTGCTACGACGTGGGCGGAGACACCTACGATGTGTTGATGCTCGCTACGGGCGAGTGCGCCTTCTGGGTGGCGGACGTGAGCGGCAAGGGTATAGGGGCTGCGCTGCTGATGACGACGCTGCAAACCGAGCTGCGCGCCCTGATTCGCGCCGAGCCGGATCTGTCCCGCCTCGCCGCAGAATTAAATACGCGCGTCACGGAGGTCGCGCCGCTCGGAACCTACGCGACGCTCTTTCTGGGCGTGCTCTCGGCCGAGACCGACCGGCTCAGATTTGTAAACGCCGGACACCTTCCGCCCGTCTGGATCAACAGTCAGGTCACGGAGCCCAGAGCTTTCGAGGCGAGCGGGATGCCTATAGGTCTTCTTCCGGGCAGCTTTTATGAGGTCGGAGAGACGGCCTTCGCCAGGGGTGAACGCCTGGCTGTATTCAGCGACGGCGTGACGGACGCGGAGAATACGTCGGGGGCTACTTTCGACGCCGTGGGAGTCGTCGCCAGCCACGAGCGCATCACCACGCAGAAGGTCGAGCAGATCGGCCCGGCCTTTTTTGAAGAGCTTGATCGTTTCCGCATCGGCGCGCCCGCTAAAGATGATACGACATATCTGGTGGTCGGCCTCTACTGAATCCTTTCAAGGCCGGTCGCTGCCATAAGCGAAAGGCGGCCGCACGCGCGCCGCCTTGGGCCGGAACAGAAACCAGCAAATGAAATACCTGCGCGGGCCGGGCTCCCGGATGACGGGCCGGGCCGACTTCTCGACGGATACGCCCCGGAGATTCTCGCCGCCAGTTGGCCAGGGCTGTGATATGATTGGCCCCGCCCCGCAGGTCTCCTCACCACTAGATTAAGGGAGACATTGTAATCAATCTCGCTCTGTGTTTAGGCGTTTAAAGCTTTCTTCCCGAAAAACGCCGCGACAGGCCAGCAGAGCTTATCCGAACGCGATCGAATAGGAGGATAAGTATGGCTGCGATATTAGTGGTTGATGACGATGATACGATCCGCGATACGCTGTACGACCTGTTATCGGAGCACCACCGCTGTCACACGGCGGAAACAGCAGAAAGCGCCCTGGAATTGTTGGATTCGGAATTTTATGACGTAGTGCTGACGGACATCTCCATGCCGGGATTGAGCGGGCTGGAGCTGCTGGGGCGGGTGCGGCAACGCTATCCCGATACTCCCGTCATCATAATTTCGGGCATCAGCGATAAGAATCACGCCGTGGGCCTGCTCAAGATGGGAGCGTTCGATTATTTACTGAAGCCATTTCA